>NVSA01000123.1 GCA_002401045.1 Paracoccaceae bacterium | reverse complement strand
GGTTTTCAGCCAATGCTTTTGGCGTGTTTAAAAAGCTTGATACAGGTGAAGATTTCACCGAGATTGCCAAAGATGGCTGGATTGAGCTCATCTTAACCCCGCGTTGATCAAACAGTCTTCACAATGACCGACAAGGCGTTATATTTAGCCCAAATAGAACAACAGGTGCCCCTATGAACCTTTCCTTTCGTACTTTGCTTATGTTGCCTTTTTTGGTTGCTTGCGTGGAAACCAGCCAAGAGCCGACCCAAAAGCCAACCCCGACCAAACCAACGACGACAGTCACACGCTCGGCGCAATCTGGGCTGGCGGCTTTTGCGCGGGTTTCGCGGCGGATTGAACCGATTGCGGAAAAATCTTGCCGTGCCATTCATAAATCCAAAGGCGCCAAATTTTGTGATTTTGTCATCAAGGTCGATCACAATCCAAAAGCACCTGCCAATGCATTTCAATCCATCGGTAAGGATGGGCGACCCGTTTTGACGTTTAATATTAATATGATCAGATCAATCCAAAACGACCATGAAATCGCGTTTATTTTGGGTCATGAGACAGGCCACCAAATCGCGTCACATCTGGTGAAAACCCGCAACAATCAAGTCGCAGGGGCTGTGGTTGGCGGGCTTTTGGCGGCTATTGTCGGGGTGGATGTCAGTGTCGGCACCGATTTAGGCGGCCTGGTCGGCGCGCGAAGCTATTCGAAAGACTTTGAATTGCAGGCGGATCGGATCGGCACCCATATTGCGTCGCGGGCGGGATATGATCCGCGCATTGGCGCGCGCTCTTTTAATCGAACCAAGGGGTCGAACGGTTTTTTAAGTACCCATCCGCCGACCCAAGAGCGGATCAATACGGTGGCACAAACCGATGCAAAAATCCGTGCGGCGCGCGCAAACGGTCAGCTGCTACCGATTGCTTGGTAGTGTGATGCTTTGATGGGCAGGTAACGCCGTTGGTATGCTTTGTTTAGGTCGCGCAAGCGACCCGCGCCTGACCTTCCCCACGGGAAGGCGCTTCTCGCCTCCCCAAGGTCAGGCACTAGCGTTTTCGCTAATAGCCTATATTTACCATCATATATGCTGGTGGGACTGTGTATGACAATCAGTAGTTAGTTCATAGATGTCCTCCGCTTTGGTTTGATAAACCTTTAACGGCTGAGCACAGATATTCTGTAGGAGATTAAGAGGCAATACCCACAAGACCCAAATGAAGGGGCAATCATTATTGTGGGCTTGAGTGTACATGGAATTATTCATGTAGCGATATCTGATATCACCTAAGCGGGAGGGGAAACACCTCGACGGATTGAGGCTCATATGTAACAATTACACTTAGAAACAAAAAACATATTAGCAAAAAACAATCTGAAAGGAATACTATGGGCTGGAAAGGAACTATGCGTTCAATGTCGGCTGCCGCTCGCCGAATGGAAAAAGATGCCCAGAGACGTCACAAGCAAGCCATTAAGGAACAAACCTCTGCAAACACAACGGCAGATGTACAAAGTTGGGAGAACTACATAAATGATTTACTGACAGTTCATGTAGATCTAACTGATAAAATAGATTGGGAACGGTTCCTGAAAAAACCAGAGCCTAAAAAGCCAAAACTCCTGTCTCATCATAAAGCTAAAGCGCAAACAGGATTGTCATCCTTTAAGCCAAGTATATTTGACTTTTTGAAAGGAGGCCGCACAAAGATACTTAAGAGTTTAGATGATGCGCTCAGCCATGCTTCAGAGTTAGACGCCTTGGATCATCAAAAGGCGATGAAAACCTACACTAAAAAATTAGCTGACTGGAAAACTGATCGCAGTCTGGCAAAACGCTTAACCGACGGGAAAAGTTCTGCAATTCAAGAAGTCATCACTGAAATGCAAACTCTATCTAAAAACGATCTCATTGGATCGGCTGTGCAGTTTTCTATCAATGATAATTATGTTCATGCCAAACCACAGGTACACGCGGATAACATTGTCCCGAGTTATCGCCGTAAGCAACTTGCAAGTGGTAAGCTTTCTGAAACGAAGATGCCGATTGGGCAGCTTAACGAACTATACCAAGATTATGTGGCCAGTGTCGCGTTAAAGGTTGCAGGAGATTTGTTCCAAATTTTGCCTTTAAATGAGGTTTTTGTAACCTGTGAGAGCAACATGCTGAATTCAGCAACTGGGCACAAAGAACCAACCCCTATTTTGTCTGTTCAATTTGTACGAGAAACAATGATGCAGTTGAATTTGACAAGCATAGACCCATCAGACTCAATGTCGAATTTCAATCATATTATGAAATTCAGTAAAACCAAAGGCTTTTCACCAGTAAAGCCACTCAAAGATGATGCCTAGAATGTGCATATATTTTCACCAATCCTATTGTAAAGAAAGCACTAGCTTTAGAAAGTTACGTATTAAATTTTCGCCGCCTTAAAACTTCACGACTTGTAATAGCGGCATCAGTTTTGACATGTCGGGGCCGTGTTCCATGCCTGTTAGGGCTTTGCGCAGGGGCATGAACAAGGTCTTGCCTTTGCGATCAGTCGCCGCTTTGACTGCCGTGGTCCATGATTTCCAAGTTGTGGCGTCCCATGGTTGGGCAGGCAGTAGTGATTTGGCGGTGGCGATGAATTCTACATCAGCGGCATCAATCAAAGGTTCTGCACCTTGGGACATCAGTGTCCACCATTTTGCGGCATCAGCGCGGGTGGCACTGTTTTCACGGGCGACATCCCAGAATGCGGATTGCTGATCGGCTGGCACACCGATTTTTGTCAGTGCATCTGCCATGTCAGAGACATCTAATGCGGCCACGGTACGGGCGGTGATTGCGTCTAGGTCAGCCACGTCAAATTTGGTTGGTGCGGCACCGAAYGTTGAAAGATCAAAGCCYGCGATCAGGTCGCCGACCGAGCTGTGCAACTCAAAGGGTTCCGATGATCCAAGGCGTGCCAAATGGGATAGGATCGCCATCGGTTCAATGCCAGCTTCGCGYAAATCGCGGATGGCTAGGGTGCCAAGRCGTTTMGACAGCGCTTCGCCTTGCGGGCCTGTTAGCAAAGAGTGGTGGGCGAATTCRGGGATMGCGCCRCCCARRGCTTTGATRAYTTGGATTTGTGTSGCSGTGTTGGTGACGTGGTCTGATCCGCGCACAACATGGGTRATGCCGWAATCAACGTCGTCACACACAGAGGCTAATGTGTATAGGAATTGTCCGTCTGCGCGGATTAATATCGGGTCAGATACGTTTGAGCCTTCGATAGAACGYGCSCCYARAATGCCGTCTGTCCACTCAATCGCGTCCCAATCCAACTTAAAGCGCCAAACACCATCGCCGCGTTCAGCGCGCARAGCGGTTTTCTCGGCATCACTAAGCGTWAGTGCAGTGCGGTCATAAACAGGCGGATTGCCCATGTTGAGTTGTTTTTTGCGTTTCAAATCCAATTCAACGGGGGTCTCGAATGCTTCATAAAAACGGCCACTATCGCGTAATTCTTGCGCGGCAGATTGGTAGCGTTCAATACGATCAGATTGTTTTTCAACGCGGTCCCATGTCAGGCCAAGCCATTCAAGGTCTTGCATGATCGCATCGGCATATTCTTGTTTTGAGCGTTCTGGGTCTGTATCGTCCAGACGCAAGATAAACTGACCGCCCGATTTGCGTGCAATCATATAGTTGAACAGCGCGGTACGCAGGTTGCCAACATGGATGTATCCAGTGGGGCTTGGGGCAAAACGTGTAACAGTCATTTTCAAGGATTCCAATTCTGATCGGGCGTGATATACAATCCCAAGACACAAAGGCCAAGGGCATTCATATGAACATCAAAGCAACAACACTGATACCATTTCTATTTGTTTGGCTGTGGTCAACGGGTTTTGTCGGCGCACGCTTTGGTCTGCCTTACACAGAACCGTTTTTCATCTTGGCGGTACGGCTGGTATTGGTGGTTCTGGCGTTCGGAATATTGGCCTGTATTTTAAAGTCAGCGCGGCTGGATCGCAAGAAAATCGCAGTGCAGTTGTTGGTCGGCATATTATTGCACGGCTTTTATTTGGGCGGTGTATTTTATGCCATCAGCATTGGCACCCCTGCAGGGATTGCCGCGATCGTCGTCGGAATGCAGCCAATTTTAAGTGCTGTGATTAACTGGGTATTGTTCCGATCGCATGTATCAAAGCGGCAATGGGTCGGGTTGGTTCTAGGGTTTTCAGGCCTGTTGGCGGTGATTTTTGGCAGCTCCGAAATACTAACATCAGACTTTGGCATGATTGGGCTGGGCGCATGCCTGCTGGCCTTGGTCGGGATCACCTTTAGTACCTTAATTCAACGGCACTACGGGGCGGGAACACCGCTGGTTACGGGCGCGATGTGGCAAAATGTGAGTGCGGCAGGCTTAATGTTACTGGCGACATTTGTGCTAGAGACACAAACCTACCAGCCGACGTGGCAGCTTGGCGCGGCGCTGGTCTGGATGGTCGGGCCACTATCGGTTCTGTCGATCATGTTGCTGATGTATATGATTAAAACAGGCGAAATGGCCAAGGTAACCAGCTATTTTTATCTGGTGCCCCCCGTTGCGGTGATCCAGACATGGTTTTTGTTTGGTGAGACGTTAAGCGTTCTATCCATGGTTGGCTGTGGCGTGGTTGTGATGGGCGTAGCTTTGGTGGTGCGCGAAACGCGCTAATACCCCCCGTCCTCATTCAGCCCTCGTTAAACGTCACTGATATTGCAAGCGTAAGGTTTTGGTATCTTTCACTAGATCAGCAACCATCAGGCATTCTGGGTTATAATTTCCCTTCACTTAAATGATTATCAGAAAACTGATTCGGAACGGCAACATAGACGCTTGACCTTGGGGAGGCGCATAAATGCGCCAACTGTGCATTTAACACACCTGTAAAAACGAACTGCAAAATACGGGGAAAAGTTCTCGAGGGTTGCGACACACCCCCCCCTACCGCTTCAACGGATCAGGCGCGGCTTTAGGGTTTCAAAAGCTAATAAATGGATGGTGTTTTCCAAAAAGGCACTACCCTTTATGAAAAGCATCAGCCCTCATCACGCCATCTATTCGCAATAGGATAACGACGGTCCAGCCAAAAAGCCCGCAACGACAAGCGAGGCCCTGGGGCGGATTGAAAGCGTTTGTATTCCGAGATGTAGAGCAGGTGTTCAACCCGCTTGACGTCTTCACGCGTATAGCCCGCCGCGATGCACTCTGCCACAGAAGCATCTTGATCCATCAACATATCCAGAATGCCGTCCAGAATTTCATATTCGGGCAGGCTATCGCTGTCTTTTTGGTCGTCACGCAACTCGGCGGTCGGCGGCTTGTCGATCACGTTGGGCGGGATCACCACGCCCGCAGGCCCCATCATCCAGTCGCGGTGGTTTTTATTACGCCAACGACAAGTTTCAAACACCCGCATTTTATACAGGTCTTTGATCGGGTTATAGCCCCCCGCCATATCGCCGTAGATGGTGGCATAACCGACAGCGACCTCGGATTTATTACCCGTGGTCAAAAGCATTTCGCCGAACTTATTCGACATTGCCATCAAATACAGACCCCGCAGGCGGGACTGGATGTTTTCTTCGGTGACGTCAGGTTCCAAACCTTCGAACATCGCGGCGAGTGTTTGGGTGATTGCGTCACGCCCCTCGCTGATGGGAACGTTGTGGTATTGGCACCCCAACGCATCGGCAACGGCAACCGCGTCATCCAAGCTCTCATTGCTAGTAAATTCAGAAGGCATCATCACGCAACGAACATTTTGTGCGCCCAATGCATCACAGGCAATGGTGGCGACAATCGCGCTATCAATACCGCCAGACAGACCCAGCAAGACTTTTTTGAAACCCGTTTTAGCCATGTAATCGCGCAGGGCTGTAACCATGACGTGATAGTCTTGCTCCCAATCATCTGGGTAGGTTTCTTTGATCCCTTGGGCAGCGCGCCAACCATCAGAGGTACGGGTAAAATCGACATGCACAACCGCCTCTTCGAAGAGAGGAAGTTGGACAGCGAGTTCTCCGCCAGGGTTCAGCACAAAGGATCCGCCGTCAAAGACTTGGTCGTCTTGGCCACCGATCAGGTTGACATAGACCATAGGTAAGCCCGTCTCAATAACGCGCGACACCATGGTATTGATGCGTTTTTCGAATTTACCGCGATAATAAGGCGATGCATTGGGCGATACGATAATTTCCGCCCCTGTTTCGGCGAGGGTTTCACAAACATCAGGGAACCATGCATCTTCGCAAATCGGGCTGCCGATACGGGTGTCGCCAACCACATAGGGGCCACCCAACGGACCAACATCAAAAATACGGACCTCGTCAAACACAGTTTCGTTCGGCAAGTGATGCTTCAGAATACGACTGGCAATCTTGCCACCCTTGAGAATCAGGTAGGCGTTATAAAGCTTGCCGCCTTCGACCCAAGGCGCACCAATGGCCAGCGCAGGACCATCGGCGCAGGCCGTGGCCAAGAGTTCCACTTCGGCAATGGCCGCGCGGTGGAATGTGGGCTTGGTCACCAGATCCTGAGTATTATAGCCGGTGATGAACATTTCCGGCAGCGCCACCA
>NVSA01000122.1 GCA_002401045.1 Paracoccaceae bacterium | reverse complement strand
TTCAGGCGGTGTCGGCATCGGCATTTCTGGGGATTTGCTGGCGGGGCGTGATCCCGATGATGTATATGAAACATGTGTCGTTGCTCGCTCTGGGCAACAACCGACCCAGCCGCTGAAATTATAGCGGTGTAGGCAGAGGATATAAGAAATGGTTGAACTCACACTTCCGAAAAACTCCCGTATGACGGTTGGTAAAACATGGCCGAAACCAACGAATTCTAAGAATGTGCGGAAATTCAAGATTTATCGCTTTGATCCTGATAGCGGTGAAAATCCACGGGTCGATACCTATTTCTTGGATATGGACAGTTGCGGTCCGATGATCTTGGATGCGTTGATTAAGATCAAAAACGAGATTGACCCGACCCTGACGTTCCGCCGTTCTTGCCGTGAAGGTATTTGTGGATCTTGTGCGATGAACATCGACGGGATGAACACGCTGGCATGTATTTACGGGCTGGATGAGGTCAAAGGCGCGGTTAAAATTTACCCACTGCCGCATCTGCCTGTGATCCGCGATTTGATCCCTGATCTGACGCATTTCTATGCCCAGCACGCGAGCATTATGCCGTGGTTGGAAACCAAGACGAACCGTCCTGCCAAGGAATGGCGCCAATCAATTGAAGACCGCAAAAAACTGGACGGTCTGTATGAATGCGTGATGTGCGCGGCTTGCTCAACCTCTTGCCCGTCTTACTGGTGGAATGGCGATCGCTACCTAGGACCAGCGGCACTGTTGCACGCTTATCGCTGGATTATTGACAGCCGTGATGAAGCAACAGGTGAGCGTTTGGACGAGCTACAAGATCCGTTCAAACTGTACCGTTGTCACACGATTATGAACTGTGCGCAGACTTGCCCTAAGGGATTGAATCCAGCCAAAGCAATTGCTGAGATTAAAAAGTTGATGGTTGAACGCACAATCTAAAAACGAATGCAGTGTCCTAGCTGGGCACTGCATTAACTCTTTGTTTTAAAATACTTTATGTATTTTTATCGTCGGCGGTTTTCATCTGCAAAACCCAGCCGACGCCTGCCAATGTTAGCCCCAAAACGATAAAGACTGTGGCGCGGGCGAGACCTTGCATACCTGCTGTATCAAACAAGAACACCTTGGCGGCGGTCAGAGCCGCCAGTCCGAGGCCGATTTTGCGTAAGACGGGGCTTTTGCGGCTAAGGGCTACAAAAATCACCCCGACCGTGGCGACTAACAACAAGATTGTATAGGTGTATAGCTCGCCGACCGCGACGCCCCTAGACAGGTCTATGCGATTACCATGCCAGAACCGACGGATTTCTTGGATGGTGATGAAAACGGTGAAAAAACCGATCACACTATAGAGAATTTTTGGGGTGATAAGCGGCGGTAAAAGCTTTAGATAATACAAACCGTACAGCGTGATCATCGGTAAGGCATAGGCGATCATGACAGTATCAAGCGGGAAATAGCCACGGGTGCTAAAGCCGAATAACGGGGTTAGTAAGCAGGCTAAGGCCAATGCGCAGAGACCCAAAATAGCATAGCCATTTGCAAGCCATCTGCGTAGTTTAACCATTTGATTGGCAACGCTCAGGCGCTTGTATTGCACCCCTGCCATAAGCCCCAACACCGTGGCGTATATTCCCATGACCATATAGGGTTGTTTGGCGAAACTGCCGCTTGAGGTGCGCCAAATTAGGGCGCAAATCAGGATCGCAAGGGTTAGGATGCCCGCTGTTTCATAGAGGATTACACGGGCAGGGCGCTTGGCCTCGGATGCCAAGAGATACCCGATATAAAGAAAACCGATCAGCGTGCCAAAGGCCAGAAAGACCATCAAGATAGGCTGGTCTTGCGAATAGTTTGGCAACAGATCACCGATCATCATGCTCGATGATATGGCGACAAAACCCACTGTCATCAGGTCTGTCCAAAAGTATTTAAATCGCAAGGTCAGCACCAATGCGCCCAGCGATAGCAAAGCGGCGATATGGGACAGGTAGATGTGCTCAAAGCTCAGATAGGCGGCAAAGGCGAGGGCGGCTAACATGCCTGTGAAATACAGATCAGAGGCAACCATGCGGTGGGACAGTTTTGAGCGGAGCATCAAGATAGCACTCAGCGCCAAAATGGCAGATAGCAAGATGGCAAAGAACGCCCATGTGACGTCGGTGATCTGCGCCGTTGGGTACCAACGGGCAAAGCAGGCGGCGTAGGTGGCAACAGGCGCAATGGCGCTGGCGGCAACCCAGTAGAGCGGGCGCACGGAGCGCGACATGCGCCAGAAACCAGCGATCAGAAAGCCTGCACCAGTGATTAGCGCGGGGGCGGTCACAAAGCCGAAATAATGCGCGTCTGCGTGGAGGGGCAGTTGTGGATCAACGATTGTGGCGATCAGGCCGCCTGCGAATATCAGTGCGAGTTGGTCGAGGTTTTGCGCCCGTGCACAGATAAAAATCGCCCAGAGGGTTAGGCCAGTAAAGCACATCAGGGTGAGTTGCCACATCATGAGGCCATTATGGGCACCGAGCCATAAAAGGATGGTTCCCGTAAGGGCTGTGGCGACGGATAAGATGGTTGGGTAGTGATGCGTGATGGCCTTTAAGCTGGCGGGGGTCACGATTGTGGTACCGTCCCATTTTGGCCAAAATCCAAAAGCAAGGATTGTGCTGGCGGCAAGGATGGTGGCGACGATGTAGCCTGTAAAATAGGGGGCAATAAATAGGATGATGCCCCAAAACAGGGTAAAGCCAACGGCCAATGCTGACAGCCAAATCCAGCGTTGTAGGCGTTCTACCATCAAAGATGTGGCAAGGATTACGAGGAAATACAGATACAGGATCGGTGAGCTTTCTCCACCTGTGATCAGCATGGGCGAGATATAAGCCCCTAATATGCCGATGACCGCCAAGACAGGGCCGTAAATCCAGCCGCCAAAAATGGCGAGGATTGAGACGACGACCATAGAGGCAAAACCAACAAGGGCAGAGGTCAAACCGTAGAGCAAATGGGCAGAGACCACCCCTGCGAAGAGTGAGGAAATACCGCCTGCGGCCAATGCGACGGGTACGGTGAACCAGCCTTGCATACCGATGTTGGGTTTGCGGCGTAGATACTCGGCGACTGCGATTAAAGCCGCGCCAAATCCAAGGGCGCATAGCACGCGGGCAACGGGGCCTAAATAGCCGTGTTCCAGCCCGTATTGCACAAAGAACAACCCGCCAAAGGCCAAGGATAACGCCGCCACCCAGATGATCCAATTGGCTTGGAAACTGGCAAAAGCACGGTCAAAGAAATTGGGGGCTTTGGCTGTGGGCGGTTTGGCGGGGGGAAGTTTAGGGGGTGGTGCGGCGATGGGTGCGGCTGTTTTTTCTACAGGCGCTACTTTGATCGGCTCGCTGGCTTTTTCGGCGACAGATTTTTTGGATTTGCGCGGTTTTGGTTGAATTGATTTTAACGCGGCGATTTCAGCCTTTAACGCTTGGATATCTCGCGCCAAGCCATTGGCCTTTAAAAACGCGACCAAGGGCATAATTAAAATATAAGCGCCGACGACTACGGCTAATAAAATAATAGTTTCCATTGATAATCCACCTTAATGAGGTAAAAAAGGCACCCAGAAATAAACGGGTGCCTTTTGTTGTTCGTATTCTAGCAGTATTTTTCTGGACCAACCCAATTGGCATCGGAATAGCGGTCACCATAAGCAAACCCGACGGGCAATAGACGGTCGATCTCAGCGCGATCAGCCTCGGAGAATGTAATTTCGGTGGCTTGTTTCCATTCCAGCAGATGTTCGGCCGTGCGCGTGGCAGGGATTGGCACCATGGTGTCGTTTTGATCCAAAATCCAAGCCAATACGGTGGCCGATACTGTCCAACCCATGGCAGAACAATAGGCTTTGAACGGATCGATCAGCGCTTTGTTATAGCTGTAGTTGGGTTCTTGAAAACGCGGCACATTGCGGCGAAATTCGGTTGGCGCGACGGTGTCCATATCGGGGTAGCTTTGGGTGAAAACACCGCGACCGACAGGCGAGAACGGCACGAATGTAATGCCTAATTTCTCGCAGGTTTGAATGACGCCCAGTTCTGGCAGACGTGTCCAAAGCGAGTATTCGTTTTGCACGGCACCAAGCGGGGTGACAGCGTGGGCGCGACGGATGGTTGCAGGGGCGACTTCGGACAATCCCCAAGCACCGATTTTGCCCTCATCAATGAGTTTGCCCATGGTTTCGGCGACTTCTTCGATCGGGCGATCTGCTTCGCGGCGGTGGACATAATAAAGGTCGAAATAATCAACGCCGAGACGTTTGGTTGAAGCTTCAAAACAGTCGCGGATATAGGCCTCGGAATTGTCAAAGCAACGGATTGGTTTGATGCGAATGCCGCATTTGGTGGCTATTTTAAAAGCGTTCGGGTTTTTGGCCAGATAGGTGCCAACCATGGTTTCGGAAACGCCCATGCCGTAGATATCCGAGGTGTCGAGATGGTTGATGCCAATGTCACGCGCGGCGTCTAGGCAGGCGTGGCTGGTGGGCTCATCGGTGGGGCCAAAGAAACCTGCAAAGCTCATACAGCCCAAACCTAGGGCGCTGATGTCGATACCGTTTTTACCAAGCTTGCGTTGTTTCACTTTTTTCTTCCTCATGTTTGTTAACCTGATACTGTGAGGACATGTTTGAGACAATAGAAATTCCTGTTTGGACGGTCTGGCTGGCGGGCATCTTGGCTGTTATTGGTTTGCTTGACCGTATTTTGGTGCCGACTGTGGGCTGGTATCTGCGACGGCGTATGGATCGTGCGATTGCGATTTTGAATGAGCGGCTGAAATTGCGGATCAGCCCGTTTAAGCTGACGCGGCGGCGTATTTTGGTAGACCGTTTGGCCTATGATCCGCAGGTGATTAACGCGATTGTGGAACATACCAAATCCGAGGCTGTACCGTACCGCGTGGCGGAGCAAAGGGCGCACCGTTATGCTAATGAGATCGTGCCGTCATTTTCAGCGATTGGCTATTTCGGCTTTGCCATCAAAGCGGCACGCTGGTTGTCGCGGCTGTTGTACCGTGTGCGGCTGGGCTATGTCGATGAGACAGCTTTGAACGGGATCAATCCCGACGCSACGGTGGTTTTTGTGATGAACCACCGCTCTAACATGGATTATGTCTTGGTGACCTATCTGGCSGCATCGCATTCGGCGCTGTCTTATGCGGTGGGGGAATGGGCGCGGGTTTGGCCGCTCAAACAAYTGATCCGATCTATGGGCGGCTATTTTATTCGGCGCAAATCGCGCAACTTATTGTACCGCCGTGTTTTGGCGCGCTATGTGCAAATGGCGACGCAAGCAGGGGTGGCGCAGGCGATTTTCCCTGAGGGYGGCTTRTCCCGCGATGGGTTGTTGAAACCTGCAAAACTAGGACTGTTGGGCTATATGGTGGCGGGTTTTGACCCCAGCGAGAGCCGCGATATTTGCTTTGTACCTGTCGGRCTGAATTATGACCGTGTTTTAGAAGACCGTGTTCTACTGGCYTCAGGGCGCGGYGAGAAAACCACGTTGTGGYTGAARCTGTCGGGTTTTTTCAGGTTTATGATGCGCCAAGCCGCGTTGCGGATGACGGGWAAGTTCTAYCGTTTTGGCTATGCCAGTGTCAGTTTTGGCACCCCTGTATCCTATAAGGATTTCTTGAAAGACAAGAGCGGTCAAAGYCATGAGGAAACCACCCAAGCCTTGGGTGACGAGCTGATGCAACGTGTGGGGCAGGTCATTCCGATCTTGCCTGCCTCGCTGGTGGCGCGCATTTTTCTTGAGATGCCAAAGGCAGATATGWCGCAAGACATGGTGGCGCAAAAAGCCCGCGTGGCCTTGGACGCATTGATCGCCAAAGGCGCTTATATGCACATTCCGCATAAGAATTTTGACTATGCCATAGAGGTCGGCTTACGGATGCTGGTTTTGCGTAAGGTAATCCGTAAAATCGATGCTAAATACACCGTAAACCCCGATGATATTGACYTGTTRCGCTATTATGCCAATGCGATTGCACATCTGGGGTGACAGCCCGCGCCCAGCGGCTTATAACGCCCCGAACGAGTTTTATATCGGCATAGGAAAAGCACATGATCAAGGTATTCGGGCATAAAGCTCCAGACACAGACGCAACGGGCTCAGCTATTATCTGGGCTTGGTATTTGACCGCGCAAGGCACGGCGGCAACGCCTTATGTTTTGGGCACACCCAATACCGAAGCGGCCTTTGTTCTGGAACGCTGGGGCTACGAGACGCCTGCGCTTTTAGAAGACGTGAGTGCGGACGATAAGGTTGTGATCGTGGATACGAACAACCCTGCGGAATTGCCTGAACATGTGAATGACGCCGAAATCATTGAGATCATCGATCACCACTTGTTGGTGGGCGGCATTAAAACAAAACAACCGATCAACATTACGATCAAACCTTTGGCATGTTGTGCCACGATCATGGCAGGCATGATGGGCGCCGATCTGGCGACAGCCCCGCGCGAGATCAAAGGTTTGATCTTGTCATGCATCTTGTCTGATACGCTGGAATTTCGCAGCCCGACAACGACACAGATCGATATTGATATGGCCAAGGAACTGGC
>NVSA01000121.1 GCA_002401045.1 Paracoccaceae bacterium | reverse complement strand
GTTGCAACCATGACATCATTGACAGGGTTTGAGGCCTTGTTGCGCGGCAAAGCGGTCACCTGTTACGGCATGCCGTTCTATGCGGGCTGGGGGCTTACTACGGATCGGGGCGGTACATCTGCACGGCGCAAAGCACGGCCAAATCTGGATGCGCTGACCCATGCCTGCCTGATTGATTACCCGCTGTATTGGGATCCGATGACGGGGGCACCTTGTGGCGTTGAAACCTTGTTGGATCGCTTTGAGCAGGGCAGTTTTTCAGGGCGGCAAACCCCGCGTTTACGGATTTTGGCAAAACTACAGGGTATCTTTTCCAGCTTTGCGCATCTTTGGCGCTAAGCGCGGTTCCAATGGGCAATCACATCGGGGCCAAGCTGGCGCAAGCTGTCCAATTCAAAACGTGGTGCATCTGTTAGGTTTGAGACACCGAGGCTTGCCAAATTAGGCGTGCCATCCGCGCCAATTGCAATGCCTGCGGTCATGGTGATGAGACGGTCTACTAGTCCTGCGCCCAGCAAGCTTGCGGCCAATTGTCCGCCGCCTTCACAAAACAGTCGGGTGATGCCGCGTGCGGCGAGTTCTTGTAGCGCGTCGGGCAGGCAGATGCGCTGATCCTCGGTGGTTGAAACCTTGATAAGTTCAGCCCCTGTCTGCGCCCAAGCATCGGTTTGCGCCGTGTTGCCATGGATCATCCAGAGCGGTTGCTGTTGAATATTTCCAACCAAATTTCCCGTTGCGGGGGTTTTTAGCTGACTGTCGATGACCACCCGCACAGGGGCGCGATTTTGCAATCCTGCAAGGCGTATATTCAGGCGTGGATTATCTGCGACAGCCGTGCCGCGCCCGATCATGATCGCGTCATGGTTTGCCCGCAAAGCATGAACATAATCACGGGCAGGTTGGGCGGTTATCCACTGGCTTTCGCCTGTTTTCGTGGCGATTTTAGCGTCCAGTGAACTGGCCAGCTTTAGGGTGATCATCGGGCGGTTTTGTGTGGTTTTTAACAAGAAACCTGCGTGATCATAGACGGCTTGATCCGCGCAAACATCTGTTGTGACGCTGATCCCTGCCGCTTCTAGCATGGCGTGCCCTTTGCCTGCGACACGGGGGTCGGGGTCGGTCATTGCGGATACAACACGGGTGATTTTGGCGTCGATTAAGCCTTGGGCGCAGGGCGGTGTTTTGCCCGTGTGGGCGCAAGGCTCCAAGGTTACATAAGCCGTGGCACCTGAGGATTTTTTGCCTGCTTGAGCAAGCGCCATGCGTTCGGCGTGGGGACGACCGCTTGGTTGTGTCCAGCCGCGCCCCATGACGCGACCGTCTTTGACGATCACACAGCCGACCGCAGGATTGGGCCACGTGCGCCCTARTCCACGKGCACCAAGTGACAGCGCCAAACGCATCCAACGTTCATCGTTTGCGCGCGGCGCTATCATGTTAGCTTTTTTCGGGTTCTGGTGGGCGCAACTCATGTACAAATTCTTCAAAGTCGTCAGCCGCTTGRAAGTTTTTATACACCGAGGCGAACCGCACATAGGCGACGGTATCAATCCGTGCCAGCGTATCCATGACGATTTCGCCAATTGTATCGCTGTCGATATCGGTGTCGCCACTGCTTTCCAGACGCCGCACGATRCCTGATATCATTTGTTCGACGCGGTCGACCTCAATCGGGCGTTTTTGCATAGCGATACGGATAGAACGTGCCATTTTATCACGATCAAAATCTTCGCGTTTACCGTTCTTTTTCACAACCACTAAGTCGCGCAATTGCACGCGTTCATATGTTGTAAAACGTCCTGCACAAGAGGGGCAAAGACGACGACGTCTAATTGCTGAATGATCCTCTGCTGGGCGTGAATCTTTGACCTGTGTGTCAGTATTTCCACAAAACGGACATCTCATAACCTGTTCCTCGATATTTGTATCGTTATCATTGTGGATAACTATACCGACAAGYCTARGAATTGGGTAGGGAAAAATGCAAACCGCTAAATACAGTAGGGTGTGCGATCCCTAGGCGTGGCTTTGCACYCCTACACTATCCGAATTGTGCCTTGGCCTGTGGCACTGTTCGCGTTAAACTTTGTTTAAGATATAAGGGGTAGGGCTTTGATTACCGCATTGATCRACTTTATAGGACGCCAAGCCAAGGTTCTGGCGGCGCTGTTAACCCTTGTTGTCATCGCCAATGTCGGCTGGCAATTCTACAGCCATAAAACCACCACATTGACCCCGTGGAAGGGCGGCGGTTTTGGCATGTATACCGCGCCGCACCCTGATACGCGCAGTGTTTGGCTGGAAATGGACGGGGTTACAGATCGCGCACAGATGCGGATTTACCCCCGCAATCGGGATCTGCACGACTGGATTGACGGCGTGTCGTTGCGCGGCGGGGCTGTGTTGCGTGATATCTCGCTCAAAGGTGCGTCCATGCGTTATTTTCCCCGTGATGACACGGCTAAGGCGTTGATTTCGCAGGCGGCGCGCATTGGCTGGCTCGATAGTTTTACGGGCGGTGTTGCGCCCAAATCAGGCAAGACTTTTGCGCCGCAAGATATGCGAATTGTCGTTTATGAAACGGTTTATGACGCCCATGCTAAGACCGTGACGCGTAAGGCTATTTACCGTTCTGATCTAGGGGGGCAATAAGATGCAGGCCTTGCAAAATAACCGTTTCCTTGGCGGGTTGACCCGATTTAGCACGCAGAATTATTTCCACACGCTGGTGATTTTATTCGCGGCGATTGTGTTCACGTTTTTCACCTCCAAAGATTATATCCCTGCAATTTTTCGCATGATCATGCCTTGGGTGTTGTTGTTTGCGGTGCTGTCAACGAACCGAAAACGGCAAGCTTGGTTGGTTCTGCTGGCCTCGATCATGTTGGTGATCAATGTGATTTTGAACTTTTATGTCAGTGCCAATCACGGGTTTATGATCGCCTATATTGGATTAGGTTTGATGATCTGTTTGGCGGCGCAAGATCGCGGTGCCGCCTTGATGGAAAAGCTTGCGGCTTATTTCCTGACKGCCCTGATGGGGYTGGCGCTGATCCAAAARCTGGCCTCGCCGAATTATATGAGYGGTGATTTACTGGGCTATTAYGTGCTGTCTGGTAACATGTTTAAGGTGCTGATTTCGCTGTTTTATCCTGATTGGATGACRATTGTGCATGAAAATAATGCCGCCGTACAATCCCTGCAAGATATGGCACCACAAGGAATGCAGGTCGCCGATATYGTGGTGCCTGCGGGGATTGGGCTGCTGATTATGGCGCTGACATATGTGTCCTTGGCRACCCAAGCKGTGATGGAGTTRTGCYTGTTTTTCCGTGCGCGRTTRGGKCTGTGGRYGCATTATATGTTGTTGCTGTTCGTGGTGATTATTTATGCGACGCGCAATGAGAATATCTTTTTGTCGATGAATTGTATTTTGGGCTATGCGATGACGAATGAGCAAACTAAATCGGCGCGACCGCTCTATGTGATCTGGATTTTCTATCTGCTGGTGATGGAAYTGRCAGGGGTKCGGCCCGGCATTCTAGTCTAGGAAACGTTCTTTGACGTCCTGCGTGGGGATCATGCAGGTGTCGTATTTGCCGAAAATCTTGTAGCGGTTTTTGGCCAGCTTCATATAGAACCARTTKCGAATGGGGCGCGGGATCAAATATCCAATCGCRGCGATCTTCCAAGGCCAGCCCAAGGTGGTGGCAATGGCCAGAACACCGTCCATTTTTTCCAATAGATCGCCGCTTTTGAACACTAAGAAAGTGTCGAAATTGGTCGGGTCTAGATTGTAATGTTTATAAAGCGCCTGACCCGTGGCGGATTGTGCGGTGATGAATTTATAGTGTTTTTGCCGATCAAAGCGCAAAATAAACTTCATCGAGCCGTTGCACAGGGCACAGACACCATCAAAAACGATGACATCTTGGGTTTTCACAGTGTCGATAATCGGATGGGTCATGGTGAATGTTTAGCGAGGAATAGGGCTGGGGGGAAGAGGTGCTTATTTTAGCCCGTTGTAAACGAGCTGCGCCTTTCCTTCCCCCCGGGAAGGCGCTTTACGCCTCCCCAAGGAAAGGCACTGCCCTTTGTGGCAACTGTTACGCTTAGATATTATGGATGGGGCAATGAACAAGTGCAACAGTAGCGCCCTCCCGTGGGGGAGGGCTGGCGCGGGCTAGTTCAAATCGTTTAGTCCGAAGTTGTAACTATCCTYTGCGAGGTCGCATCGRCGTACAGGTATTTTRTTAKCCACGGCATTTAARCAAGYTTGTATAGTCTCTTCTTCKGCTCGAAACCCACATATAACTTCTGATAATTTTAACGGGGTCRTATCAATGTACCTATTACCYTTTGTTTCGTTATAATCGMCCCATCGMCATTCTGTTTYACCTGACCATTCGTCAGATTTTGTAAGTAGAAAATTCGTTACAAACTCTTTGTCCGTTAATTCGGTTGTGAATTTTTTRCCTAACTTAAAATTAGCACCAAATTTTAGCAAATCTATTTGAGRGATTTTAGGTCTTTCCCTAGAATAAATAACGTTGAAGAGTGGTTGGTTTTGTAACGTATTTTTATCTTTGACACTCAATTCAAACTTAAAACATATTCCTTTGTGCCCATCTGCATAATTAGCCCACATGAGTTGGCTTGGTTCTTTTCCTGTGAAACATGCAATTGAGTATTTTGATAACATCTCTTTGTAAGCGTTGTGTTGATTTTTGCGTATTGTTGTGGGTTTCCAATGCTCACGCAGTTTTTGTTTTCGAGTGTTTCTATCGGTAAGTTGATTGGGTGCAATTTCTTGAAGTCTTGTCCCAGTTGATACGACATCGGCTCCGCATTCTTTTTTGAGAGAGTTCCTAAAATTTTTAATTTCCCAATCACTTGCAGGAATAATCTGTGGTTCCCCTTCAAAAACATCATTTTGAAGAGTAAGTGGGCTTACAAAAGCATGGTTGATTGAGAGCAGTTGTTCTATTTCGTTTTTAATATATTCTGGGTTTGGCCCTCTTAAACGATAAAGAACATCTGGAAACTCTCTTACCAATCTACTGATCCAAGAAACTACGCAACTTTCGCGATCTGCTCGGATGCTTCAACTTCCGCAACGCCTTAGCTTCAATCTGTCTAATCCGCTCACGGGTCACACTGAATTGTTGGCCGACTTCTTCGAGGGTGTGATCGGTGTTCATGCCGATACCAAAGCGCATGCGCAAAACCCGTTCTTCGCGTGGGGTCAGCGAAGCCAAAACCCGTGTTGTGGTTTCTTTCAGGTTGCCCTGAATAGCGCTGTCGAGCGGTAGGATGGCGTTTTTATCTTCGATGAAATCGCCAAGTTGTGAATCTTCTTCGTCACCAATCGGTGTTTCCAGTGAAATCGGCTCTTTGGCGATTTTCATCACCTTGCGCACTTTTTCCAAAGGCATTTGTAGCTTGGCGGATAATTCTTCTGGTGTCGGCTCACGACCAATCTCGTGCAGCATTTGACGCCCTGTGCGTACCAGCTTGTTAATCGTCTCAATCATATGCACAGGAATACGGATCGTGCGCGCCTGATCGGCGATAGAGCGGGTGATCGCCTGACGGATCCACCATGTTGCATATGTGCTAAATTTATAGCCGCGACGGTATTCAAATTTATCCACAGCCTTCATTAAGCCGATGTTACCTTCTTGAATAAGATCAAGGAATTGCAGGCCACGGTTGGTGTATTTCTTGGCAATTGAGATTACCAAGCGAAGGTTGGCTTCGACCATTTCTTTCTTGGCGGCGCGGGCTTCGCGTTCGCCTTTTTGTACTTGGTTTACGATGCGGCGGTATTCGGAAATATCAACGCCGACATATTGGCCGACCTGTGCCATTTCAGCACGAATTTCTTCGGCTTTTTCGCGGTGTTTGTCGAGGAATGTCGCCCAGCCACGGCCAGGTTTTTGTGCTACATTTTCAAACCACATCGGGTCAAGTTCACAGCCGCGATAGCCTTCGATAAATTCACGACGGTTAATGCGCGACTGATCGGCCAGTTTCACCATGCCACTGTCGAGCGACATGATCTTGCGGTTGATGCCGTAAAGCTGGTCAATCAGCGCTTCGATACGGTTGTTGTGGAAGTGCAAAGCGTTGACTTGTTCCACAAGCGACGAGCGCAATTTTTGATAGGCTTTTTCTTGTTTTTCCGAAAACGATTTATCATCGTTCAAAGTGGCGGAAATCCGCAGGTCTTGCATGTCTGAAAGCTTGGAATAGCTTTTCGCAATTTTGGCCAAAGTTTCCAGAACTTGCGGTTTAAGCGCCTCTTCCATTGCCGCGAGCGACAAGTTTGCTGCTTCGTCTTCATCGTCCTCGTCGTCTTCTTCGTTGCGGATCGGATTGCCGTCTGCATCTACTTCGACTTCGGGTTCTTTCTTGGGCGCGGGGGGCGGTGCTTTGATGTTGTCAGGCGTGGAGCCCAAGGTGCTGGCGATGGGGGCTTCGTCGTCGCCCTCCATTGAATTGCCAAAGGTGGTTTCAAGATCGATCACATCGCGCAACAGGATTTCTTCGTCGAGAAGTTCCTCGCGCCAGATGGTGATCGCTTGGAATGTTAGCGGGCTTTCGCACAGCCCTGCGATCATGGTGTTGCGGCCTGCCTCGATACGCTTGGCAATCGCAATTTCGCCCTCGCGTGATAGCAATTCCACGGAACCCATTTCACGCAGATACATGCGCAC
>NVSA01000120.1 GCA_002401045.1 Paracoccaceae bacterium | reverse complement strand
GGCACAACGGGCATGCCCAAGGTGGTGCAACACAAGCATTCTGGCGTGTTATACAACGGCTGGATCGGCGCGACATTGCTTTATGTCCACACGGATATTATATTGTGCCCCTTGCCGCTTTTCCACGTTTTTGCCGCCTATCCGATCTGGGCAGGCTGTCTGGTTTCAGGCGCGCATATGGTTCTGCCCACCGCCAGCGGCTATCGCGGCGAGGGGGTTTTCGATAACTTCTGGAAGCTGATCGAACGCTGGGAAGCCACGTTTATGGTCACGGTACCCACAGCGGCGGCGGCCTTGATGCAACGGCCTGTGGACGCGGATATCTCGACCCTGACGGGGACATTTAGTGGCTCTGCGCCGCTACCTGTTGAGCTGTTCAAACGGTTCCAAGAGGTCACGGGGGTTGAAATCATCGAAGGCTACGGCATGTCCGAGGCCACCTGTTTGGTGTCTTGCAACCCCATCGACGGCTTGCGTAAAGTCGGTTCTGTGGGCATTCCATTGCCCTATACGGACGTCAAAATTTATGACTGTGATGATGATGGCACCGTCTTGAAACGGATGAAGGTCGATGAAGTCGGCGAGATTTGCATTGCCAACCACGGTGTCGTGACAGGCGGCACGTATACTGATGATGAAAAGAACAAAGGTCTCTATGCGGCAGATAAATATTTGCGTACGGGTGATTTGGGTCGCCTTGATGCAGATGGCTATTTGTGGATCACGGGACGTTCCAAAGATTTGATTATTCGCGGCGGTCACAACATTGATCCCGCCTTGATCGAAGAAGCCATGGCAGGGCATCCAGAGGTATCATTTGCGGGGGCGATTGGGCAACCAGACGCCAAAGCGGGGGAATTGCCTTGTGTTTATGTTGAGCTGATAGACGGCTCTACGATCAGCGAGGATGCRTTGCTTGAATACGCCAAAGAAACCGTGCCTGAACGCGCGGCAGTGCCTAAATATCTAGAAATCGTGGACGAGTTGCCAAAAACGGCGGTGGGCAAAATCTTTAARCCTGCCCTGCGTAAAATGGCGATCACRCGGGTCTATGATGCGGCTTTRGMYAAGGCAGGTCTGCCGGTGAAAATCATGGCTGTGGTCGAAACCAAACGGCGCGGCTTGGTGGCACAAATTGAGGCATCAGGGGATGTGAAAGATGAGGATGTCACTAAAGTTCTGGGCAGCTTTATCCGTCCTTGGGAATGGGCKGAYTARTTMAKAATGTAGNAAAGGGCCGCGATGATGCGGCCCTTTTTTATTAGGCTAAAGCTTTGTTAAGTGCCTGATCTAAATCGGCAATAATGTCATCTGGGTTTTCAATCCCGATAGACAGACGCACTACATTTGGCGCGGCACCTGCAGCGATTTGTTGCTCTAGKGACAACTGRCGGTGCGTGGTGGATGCCGAGTGAATGATTAAGGATCGTGTGTCGCCCAAGTTGGCAACATGGCTGAACAACTCGACACTATCGACCAGTTTGACGCAAGCTTCATAGCCGCCTTTGACGGCAAAGCTGAACAAACCGCCCGCGCCTTTGGGGCAAATTCTTGCAATACGGTCATAGTAGGGCGATGATTTCAGCCCTGCATAGGACACGAAATCAACCCGTGGATCTTTTTCCAACCACTGCGCTACCGTGGTGGCATTCGCGACGTGTTTGTCCATCCGCATCGCCAAGGTTTCAATCCCCATCAGCGTATAATGTGCGCCTTGCGGGTTCATGGTCATGCCCAAATCGCGCAAACCGACGGCGATAGAATGGAAGGTAAATGCCATAGGACCCAAAGCTTCATAGAAGTTTAGCCCGTGATAGGCAGGTTCTGGTGCCGCAAGCGATGGGAACTTATCTGACGCTGACCAATCAAACTTACCGCTGTCGATGACCGCGCCGCCTGTGACGGTGCCGTTGCCTGTCAGGTATTTGGTGGTGGAATGCACAACCAAGGTCGCGCCCAGTGCAATCGGGTTGCACAAATACGGCGTGGCGCTGGTGTTATCGACGATCAACGGTACACCGCCTGCGTCGGAAATTTTGGCAATCGCCTCAATATCGGTGATATAGCCGCCTGGGTTGGCGATGCTTTCACAAAACACCGCGCGGGTGTTTTCATCAATGGCGTCTGCAACTGCGTCAAGATCATCGAAATCAACGAATTTAGCTGACCAGCCGAAACGTTTGATGGTTTGGCCAAGCTGGGTGATTGTGCCGCCGTACAGACGGGTTGAGGCCACAACATTACAGCCTGGCATCATCAGCGGAAATAACGCCATGATCTGCGCCGCATGACCAGAGGAGCAACAAATACCCCCCACACCGCCTTCAAGGGCTGTGATCCGTGTCGCCAGTGCCGATACGGTCGGGTTGGTCAGGCGTGAATAGATATTGCCGACTTCTGCCAAGTTGAACAGGTTTGCCGCATGTTCTGCGTCGCGAAACACGTAAGCCGTGGTTTGGTAGATCGGTACTTGGCGCGCGCCTGTTGCAGGATCAGGCTCGGCACCTGCGTGGATTTGCATTGTTTCGAAATGCTGTTTTTTATCAGACATAGAATTCTCCCCATAAGATATGGGGAAACTCTAGGCTAGGTCTGGGAGTGCGGCAAGATACTTTTAGCTGTTTTGACCTGCAAAACGTGCCTGCATCTCATCGCGGGCATCATCGCTGATTTTGGCGAACATCACCTCTGGTACGCTGAACGCGTGACCTGCGGGCAGAGCGCTTAGGGCGGCCGCGATATCTGTTGGCCACTGTGCTTGCGTGTTCATCGCGTCCAACATGTTTTGCGCCGCATCAGGGATAAACGGTTCTGACAACACCGCATAAAGCGGGATCAGGTTCAGGGCAAAGCGCACGGTTGCCGCCGCCGCATCAGGGTCGGTCTTAAACGTTGTCCACGGGGCGGCACTTTGCAGGTATTCATTGCCAGCCGCCCAAATCGCGCGCAATTCTTGCGTTGATTTTCGGACTTCCATGGCTTCCATATGGGTCTGATAATCGGCTAAACGCTGGGTGATTTCATCAATAACGGCCTGCTCTGGCGCACCATATGCACCGCCTTCAGGCACCACTTCGCCAAATTTTGCACGGCAGAATTTTGTGATACGGGATACGAAATTTCCCAATACATCTGCGAGGTCTTTGTTGACGCTGGCTTGGAAATTATCCCATGTAAATTCGCTGTCCGAACTTTCTGGCACGTGGCTAAGCAACCACCAACGCCAGTAATCTGAGGGCAGAATGTCCAAGGCTTCGTTCATAAAGACGCCGCGACCCTTTGAGGTTGAGAACTGACCGCCGTCATAGTTTAAGTAGTTGAAAGACTTGATATAATCGACCAACTTCCACGGCTCATTTGACCCCATAATCGTCGCGGGAAATGAGAGGGTATGGAACGGGACGTTGTCCTTGCCCATGAACTGGACATATTTCACATCATCCGCACCTTTGTCAGTGCGCCACCAGCGTTCCCAGTCCCCACCCGTGGCCTCAGCCCATTCGGCGGTGGCGGCGATATATTCAATCGGCGCGTCAAACCAGACATAGAAAACCTTGCCTTCCATGCCGATCCAATCGGCGTCACCGCGTTTGACGGGAACACCCCAGTCCAAATCACGGGTGATACCACGGTCGCGCAACCCGTCACCATCATGGAGCCATTTTTTGGCAATTGAGGTGGTCAAAATAGGCCAGTCTTTTTTCTCGGAAATCCACGCATCAAGCCTGTCGCGCAATTTGGATTGGCGCAGATATAAATGCTTGGTTTCGCGCACTTCCAGATCGGTTGATCCTGAAATCGCTGAGCGTGGGTTGATCAAATCGGTGGGGTTCAGCTGTTTGGTACAGTTTTCACATTGATCGCCGCGCGCGCCGTCATAGCCACAATTGGGGCATTCGCCTTCAATATAGCGATCTGGCAAATAGCGACCGTCTGCGTTGGAATAGACCTGCTTTTCCGAGACTTCCTCAATCAAGCCTTCATCTGCCAAACGGCCTGCAAAGTGCTGGGTTAGTTTGTGGTTTTGCGGGCTGGAAGAGCGGCCAAAATAATCAAAAGACAAGCCGAAACCACGGGCGAGTTCGGCTTGAACCTCATGCATTTCGGCGCAGTAATCCGCAACATCCTTACCCGCTTTGGTGGCGGCCAGTTCCGCAGGGGTGCCGTGTTCATCGGTGGCACAAATAAACATTACTTCGCGCCCTAATGCGCGGTTAAACCGTGCATAGACATCTGCGGGCAATTGTGACCCCACCAGATTGCCAAGGTGTTTGATGCCGTTGATGTAGGGCAGGGCGGATGTGATYARGATRCGTGTCATGGATTTGCCAATTTTAAGTCATGGAGGGTGTAGCCCAACGCCGCGCCAAGAGCTAGTCCAGATTATACTCCTGGCCTGTTTTACTTGCGTCTTATCTGTGCATCTATGGTGATGCCGAGCATATCCCCAACCTCACCTGAAAACCCGCTAGCCCCAAAATCATGGCGGTTTAGCGCGCCTGTTATCTTGATACGTAGATTGTCACGCTCTTTTGCATCGGTACCAGCTTTACGGGAAACCTGTGCTGTAAGTTGTAAAGGTTTGGTGACACCGCGCACGGTAATCATTCCGTCAATCACAATCGTATTCCCATCTGAATGCACCGATTTCGATCTGAAAATGATGTTTGGATGCGCCTTGGCATCCAAAACTTGGGGCGATAGCATGGCCTGAGTTGCAAAAAGAAAGCCTGCTTTTGCTGTGCGTGTATTAAGTGTCACATTGATGCGGGTATTTTTTATATTCTCAAAGTCCAACGCCAGATCGGCAGAGTAATCTTGGAATTTACCCGATACTTTATTGTTTGAAAACGTATAGTTAAAGCCGACTTTTGAGCCGTCTTTAACCAAGTCATAATGAATGGCTTCGCCCCATACAGCGGTGCTAAATCCAAAAATAAAGGCGACGATTGAGATAAAATATTTCATGTGCCACCTTTGTCATTGCCCCCGTGCAAGTCAACACAAGAAAGGGTGACCCCTCTAGGTTTTGGGCTCAAACGCTTCGGGTTTCACTTCGCGTGCCATGTGATCCAGCACGGCATTTACGAATTTTGGTTCACGCCCGTCTGGAAAGAATGCCTTGGCGATATCGACATATTCGCTGATCGCCACTTTGGGCGGGGTCTCTGAATTTGTCAGCTCTGCACCTGCGGCGCGAAACAGTGCGCGCAGGGTTGGGTCGATGCGGTCAATCGGCCAGTTTTCCACCAATGCACGGTCGGTCAGCTGGTCGATTTTGGCCTGTAGGTTCACCGCGTCATACAACAGCTTTTCGAACAGGTTTTTATTGCCGCGTATAAATTCGCCTTCTTCGGTTTCTGCCCCAAAGCGAAATTCTATGAATTCTTCGCAGATGTCGTCAACCGACACATCGCTGGCTTCCATTTGGAATAGCGCTTGGACTGCGTAAAGCCGTGAGGCTGATTTCATTTGTCGTCTGTCTGGTTTGCTCATGCGTTTGACTTATCTCTTGGGTTGCCTGCCATCAAAACATTTTCCGATGCAGGTTTAAAACCGATGCCTTTTGTGCGCTTGTTAAACCGATGATCCAGCGCAATCAAATGCAAAGCGGCATTTGCAGCACCTGCACCTTTGTTTTGGCCTGCGATATCTGCGCGCACCACCGCTTGGGCGCGGTTCTCAACTGTTAAAATACCGTTGCCGATCGCCAAGCCTTGCAAACCCAATTGGGTTAAGCCGTATGAGCTATCATTGCACACGGTTTCATAATGCGTGGTTTCACCGCGAATGACACAGCCCAAGGCGACAAACCCTGCATAGGTGCCTGATGCGCTGGCGATGCGGATGGCAGGGGGGATTTCTAGCGCGCCTGGAACGTGCGCCACATCGAATTGCGCGCCCGCTGCCGTGATGGCCGCTTTGGCACCTGCCAGCAAATGATCGGCGATGTTTTGATAGTAGGGCGACACAACGATCAACAGCTTGGGCGCGATATCGGCCAAATCTGGGGTTGGGAGTGTCGTGTGGGTTTCAGTGCCAGCCATGTGCTTTAGGTCTCGCTTACTTTGATCGGATGGGTGTCGACGATATTCAGGTTATAGGCGTCTAGCCCAACCACCGACGGCATACCAGAGTTTGTCAGTAAAATCATGTCACGAACGCCTAAAGACCGCAAGATTTGTGCGCCAACGCCGTATTGGCGGATTTTTTCGGGGCTGGATTTGGGTTTTTGCGTTAAATGCATGCCCAAATCGCGGAAAATCACCACAACGCCGCGCCCTTGTTTGCCGATTATATCCATCGAGGCATGTAATTCACCGTGTTTGCCGCCTTGTTCTGCCAGTAGATCATCAAACGGGTTGGCCGAATGCATCCGTACCAAAACGGGTTTGCCGTCGGTCACATCGCCTTGGGTAATCACCACATGTTCAGCGCCGCCTGCGAGTTCGGTATAGCCTTGCAAATCCCACTCACCGCCATGCACAGAGGTAATTTTACGCGCCCCTGTTTGGGTGACCAGCTTGTCATATTGACGTCTGTAAGCGATCAAATCAGAGATCGTGCCGATTTTCAGCTTATGGGTTTTGGCAAAATCCACCAAGTCGGGCAGGCGTGCCATGGTGCCGTCATCATTCATAATCTCGCAGATCACGCCCGAGGGGTTCAACCCTGCCAGACGCGATATATCGACGGCCGCCTCGGTATGACCAGCGCGCACCAAAACGCCGCC
>NVSA01000119.1 GCA_002401045.1 Paracoccaceae bacterium | reverse complement strand
ATAGTGCCTTTGCTGTGGGGCAAGAAAACTTATTACTGTTGAAGGGCACGCGCCAATTTTCAAACTGGGTTCCCGGGGGTCGGTTTGATCTGTCAGAACAAGCCCGTGACTTGTTAGGCCGACTTTATGAACAAGATGATTTGTTTCATGCCTCGGCAGATATTGCGATGGATCTGACTTCGGCGATTGATATGGAAAAACTCGCGTCCATGTCGGATGAAGACCCTATGGATAATATGATGGACAATATGATGGGGGATATCCAAAAAACGGCGAACCGAGCTAACCGTGCGGCCGTGTTGGCTAAATTCACTGCCGAGCGGTTGAATGAACAGACCCGTATTGCGGCATTTTCCATTGGCGGTTGGGATACCCACCGTAGCCAGCAGCGCAATATTAAGCGCCCAAGTGCTGAACTTGTTGATGCCTTGAACGTGCTGAAACAGGTTTTGGGGCGTAATTGGGAAAAAACGGCGGTGGTGTGTATGACGGAATTTGGCCGCACTGTGCGCCAAAACGGATCGGCGGGTACGGATCACGGCACAGGCGGTGCGATGGTTCTGGCTGGCGGCGCTATTCGGGGCGGGCAGATTTACGGCGATTGGCCCGGTTTGGGTGAAACAGCGCTGTATAAGGGACGCGATTTGATGCCGACAGGGGATGTGCGCGAATATGCGGCACATGCTATTCAGGGGTTGTTTGGTACGTCTGATACAGTGCTTGAAAATACGGTTTTTCCAGGTCTAAAGCTGACCAAACGTCCGCAGATTGTTTTGTAAAAGCGTTTTCCACCCTATGCGCCCACGAAAATAGTAAGACCAATATACTTGCGATCACGATGATCACTGCTTAGATACGAATGTATGATATTTGATGCATTTCTAAAGGCTTTAGGCCAACTAACCGACCCGCGTTTCAGACGGGTTTTATGGATCGGCGTGGGGCTAACATTCGGCTTATTATTAGCGGCAACTTTGGGCGTGCAATGGCTGTTGCCTGATAGCGTCAGCCTGCCGTGGTTCGGCGAAATCCGCTGGTTGTCGTCGCTGCTGTCAGGCTTTGTACTGGTTTCGATGATCGGCATGTCGATGTTCTTGATGGTGCCGATTGCCTCGGTGTTTACGGGGTTGTTTCTAGACCGTATTGTCGACGGAGGATGTGCGCGAATATGCGGCACATGCTATTCAAGGGCTGTTTGGCATGTCCAATAGGGCGCTTGAAGAGACGATTTTTCCAGGGATGCGGTTGACGAAACGCCCGCGCATTATTTTGTAGTCCTGTAAATAGCCCCCTGTTTTGCGAGGGGAACCGTWGTTCATAAAAGACTTGCTTGCGGGTTTATTTTCGCCTAGCTTCAGAAAACGGTTTTATTTGGGAGAAAATACTGTGTTGAACGTGATTATTACAATTGTTATAGTGCTCGTGGTCGCTTTTGTGCTGCTTGCGTTTGTCTTTCCAGGCGCTTTGTTGCGACTTGCGAATTTCTTTATGCGCCGTGGCGCGGGGATGGTCGCAAAAACTGTCACTGTGGATGGTGTTGAGTGGCCTTATCTTGAAGGCGGCCCTGCAGATGCGCCTACGCTTGTCGTGTTGCACGGTTTTGGCGCGGATAAAGATACATGGGTAGAATTTGCCAAAGAAGCGACGCAGAAGTTTCGAGTTATTGCGCCTGATTTGCCTGCTTTTGGGGATAATACAAAAGACCCAAATCGGGATTACACAATGGCGGCGCAGGCAAAGGGAGTGCGGGCTTTTGCTAAAGCGTTGAACCTTGGTAAGTTGCACTTGTCGGGCAATTCAATGGGCGGTGGGATCGCTATTCGCTTTGGTTTGGATTACTCCGATGATGTGGCGTCTTTGACGCTTTATGGTCCCCTTGGTGTGCGTCCGCGCCCTTCATTGACAGCGTTTGAAGAAAAAATCGAAAAGGGTCAAAATCCCTTTACGATTAATTCTGTTAAAGATGTTGAAAATCTACTGGCGACGATTTTCCATGAACCGCCTAAAGTTCCTGGCCCGATCTTGAAGGCGATTTTTAACAATACCCAAAAGGTTGCCGATCTACATGAGAATATCTTTCAGGGTTTGATCAAGGAATTTGATGCAGATTCAACAGAAGCGCAATATGGAAACATCAAAGCGCCGACTTTGCTGATTTGGGGCGCTGAAGATGCAATCWTACATGTTTCTTGTGCGGATGTTCTAAAGACGCAAATTCCAGACGTGCATACGATCATTATGGAAGAAACAGGTCACTGTCCGATGACAGAAAGAACCAAAGAAAGCGTGGCAGCCCAAGTTGCCTTTATGGAGAGCAAAGGTCTTAYGTAAGCCTTTCGTTTTGTAGATAAGCGCCCCGCAGACCTGTGTTTGCGGGGCTTTTTTGTGCCTGTGCGTTTTGGCGGTCTTGTGGTTAAAGGGCGAAACCATTAGGGAATAGCTATGATATTTGATGCGTTTTTCAAAGCCTTGAGCCAGTTAAGTGATCCGCGCTTTCGCCGCGTTTTGGGGCTGGGTGTGGGGCTAACCCTTGCATTGCTTTTTGGGGCGACGCTGGGCGTGCAATGGCTGTTGCCCGATACGGTTAGCCTACCGTGGTTCGGCGAAATCCGCTGGTTGTCGTCGTTGCTGTCAGGCTTTGTGCTGGTTTCGATGATCRGCATGTCGATGTTCTTGATGGTGCCGATTGCCTCGGTGTTTACGGGGTTGTTTCTRGACCGTATTGTCGAYGSRGKWKRKGCKMNAATATKMKGCMCATSYKMYYCMWGSGCWRTYTGKCAGCCTGTCCGATACATTCATTGACAGTCTGAAGTTTTTAGCGCTGTTGATCGGCGTAAATCTGATCGCTATTGTGATCTATGTATTGTTCACGGTTCTATCGCCTGTGATTTTTTGGCTGGTCAACGGGATCTTGTTGGGACGGGAATATTTTCAACTGGTCGCCATGCGCCGTTTAGGACGTGCGGGGGCGAATGCYTTGCGTAARAAACATCGYYTYAMGATTTGGAYKGCNGGGTTTTTTGATGGCGGTGCCGTTGTCGATCCCGCTGGTCAATTTGGTTGTTCCCGTGCTTGGCGTGGCTGTGTTCACGCATATTTTCCATAGGCTGGTAAAACCGTAAGGTGCAGGGGGAGGTCTGGCGCTGTTGCGCCAAACCCGAATGCTTTAGTCCTTACGGAAAAAGCCTTTGTCTTTTGGCGCGCCGTAAGATTTACCGCCACCTTTGCGATCATCGCCGCCTTTGCGGTCAAAGCCACCTTTACGGTCGCCACCACCTTTGCGGTCAAAACTGCCGCCGCCGCCGCCGCCTCTGCGGTCATCGCCACCTTTGCGGTCAAAACCGCCAGAACGAGGCGCACCACGATCAAAGCTTTTGCGATCATCGGGGCGGTCTTCCCATTTGCGCAACAACGCAATGTTAAAGCTGTCACGGTGGACAATGCCTTCGTTGATCCAAACAAGGCTGATCATTTTACCTTCAAATGCTTCCACGGTCATGCGTGGAGAGCCAGATACCAGCGTGACCAAGTCACCTTCGGTTAGTGCAGACATAATATATTCCTTTTTATCTAGCGCCGCCCATACGCCGCTTTTGGGGGAATGAAAAGTGCTAGTTTTCCAGCCCATAAAGGCTGTAGAGCATATCGAGGTCGATAATGCCCGATATAATCGTGCCACAGACAATTACCCAAACGGGGATTGTCAGCAATGTGACCCATTTTACTTTTTGCCGTAGTTTCGGATCAACGGGGGCTGAGGCGGATGTTCCTCTGACCACTTCGCCGGCTTCACCTTGTGATGTCATGCGTGTGGGCAGGATCATAAGGAGCATCATAAACCAGATGACGGCAAACATAACGATAGCGGCACTGATGGTCATAGCATTGTTTCCTTTTGGGCTAGACTTGTTCTAATTCGATTAAGGTTCCTGTAAAATCTTTTGGGTGTAAAAACAACACGGGGTTGCCATGGGCACCAATTTTAGGGGAACCATCGCCTAAAACACGCGCGCCTTTGGCCTGCAATTGATCCCGTGAGGCTAGAATGTCGCTGACCTCATAGCAGATGTGATGAATGCCGCCTGAGGGGTTTTTCTCTAGGTAGCCCGTGATGGGGGAGCCTTCGCCCAAGGGATACAGCAATTCGATTTTGGTGTTGGGCAACATAATGAACACAACCGTGACGCCGTGTTCTGGCAGGTCTTGTGGCGTGCCGACGTCCGCCCCCAGCGTATCTTTGTACAGGCTGATTGCCGCGTCTAAATCTGGCACTGCAATGGCTACGTGGTTTAGTCGGCCGATCATTTTATCACTCCTGCTGGTTGGGGCTTTTGTAGCGTGATCGAAAAAGAAATACAAAGGCAGACAGTTTTTTCGACTTTTTCTGTGACCTTAAGGATGCGTTAGGGATGTTGGGGTTTGATTGGGGGAACGAAAGGTGCCGCTATGGACGACATACAACAACAGATTCTTATCCGCCCGAAAACAACCGCGAGGCGTCCGCTTTTGGGGCTGACAATTCTATTGGTGGAGGACAGTAAATATTGTTCTGAATCCATGCGGTTGCTGTCTATCAGGTCAGGGGCGCGGTTGCGCCGTGCTGATTGTCTGCGTGCGGCACGCAAACATCTGAAAATTTACCGCCCCGATGTGGTGATCGTTGATATGGGACTGCCCGATGGATCTGGGGTGGATATTATGCGCGATATCGCCAAAAGTTGCGTACCGATGCCTGCAATCATTGCAACCAGCGGTGTGCTAGGCGGAACGGAACGTGCCTGTGCTAAAAAAGCGGGGGCGACATTGTTTATGGAAAAACCTGTGACGGATCTGGCGCAATTTCAGCAAATTATACTGGCAGGATTACCCAATGAGCTAAAACCCAGCGGTTTTTCCCCGCGTCTGACAGGCGTCACTGTCACGCCCGATGCCCAAGCCTTGCAAGATGATATGGAACATATCCAGCAGATGCTTTTAGAGGCGGATGAAACGGATAAGACACCGTCTTTGCGTTATGCGGCACAGTTTTTGGCAAGCCTCGCGCGTGAGGCCAATAGCAAACGCATTCAAAAAGCGGCAACAAACATTGATGGCTTTGCGAATTCAGGCACGGCGACTCCTGAAAATATACGCGAACAAATGGTGCTTATACGCGGGGCGGTAGATCAGCGCTTGGCGCAATCTGTGCAGATGTAGATGGCATAAAAAAAGGCCCCTACCGTGATATTGGATAGGAACCTTTTATGTCTCTGGATTGAAGCGGCTTACTCTTCAGCCGCTTTCGCTTTAGGCGCGGCTTTTTTGGCCGCAGGTTTTTTCTTAGCGGCTGGCTTTTTAGCCGTTGTTTTCTTGGCTGCTGCTTTTTTAGCAGGTGCCTTTTTCTTCGTCGCCGCTTTTTTCTTAGGCGCGGCTTTTTTGCGCTTACCCTTCGTGGCAGCCTTGGCATTGACCAATTCAACCGCCTGTTCCAGCGTTATGTCCGCAGGCTCAATCTCTTTGGGCAGGGTCGCGTTAATCTTACCCCATTTGATATAAGGGCCGTAGCGCCCGTCCATGACATTAAGATCGCCGCCTTCATCAGGGTGTTCGCCCAGTTCTTTGAGCGGGGTTGCCGCCGCACCGCGCCCTGTTTTATTGGCTTTCTCAGTGATTAATTCAACCGCGCGGTTCATGCCGATGATAAACACCTCTTCGGGGTCTTTCATATTGGCATAGATTTTCTGTGCGGTTTTTTTACCTTCTTCAAGCGGTTTTTGCCACATGACATAGGGGCCATAACGCCCGATGGCGGCGTCGATAAAACCGCCCTCTGGGTGGTCGCCAACACGGCGCGGCAAAGAGAGTAATTGCAAAGCACGCGCCAAATCAACGGCGGATAGATCACTGCCCTTGGTGATCGATGCACGTGGTGGTTTCGGTTCTTCTTCAGTGGCTTCACCGCGTTGCACATAAGGCCCAAAACGTCCTGTGCGCAAAGTGATCGAGATGCCGTTTTCATCGACGCCCAGCTCTTTGCCGTCAGGCCCTGCAATATCGCCGCCTTCAACTTCGCCAGAAATCGGGCGGGTGTAGCGGCATTCAGGATAGTTGGAACAGCCGATAAAGGCACCACCAGAACGCGCGGTGCGCATGGATAGGCGACCATTGCCGCAGTTTTTACAGACCCGTGGGTCTGATCCGTCTTCATTGGCAGGGAACAAATGCGGTTCCAAGAATTCGTTGATTTTTTCCAGAACTTCGGTGATCCGCAGATCAGCAGTTTCGGCCACAGCGGCAGAAAAATCGCGCCAGAAACGCCCTAGAACAACTTTATAGTTTTCTTTACCCGCCGAGATTTCATCAAGCTCTTCTTCCAAACCAGCCGTGTAGTTATAACCGACATATTGGCGGAAATAGTTTTCCAAGAACGCAGTTACCAAACGGCCTTTGTCCTCTGGGATCAGGCGTTTGTTTTCGGTGCGAACATACTCGCGGGTCTGGATCGTGGTGACGATAGACGCATAGGTTGACGGGCGTCCAATGCCCAACTCTTCCATACGTTTCACCAGTGACGCTTCGGTATAACGCGGTGGCGGTTGGGTGAAATGTTGCTCGGGTGTGATTGATTTTTTATCGGTTGGATCGCCTGCAGCCATTTGTGGTAACCGCTTGTCTTTATCATCGACAACAGTATCATCACGGCCTTCTTCATATACTTTTAAAAACCCTTCAAAAATAACAACTTGCCCTGTTGCACGTAAGCCTACTTGCCCATCTGCGGAAGCAATATCCACTGTGGTGCGTTCCATGCGAGCGCTGGACATTT
>NVSA01000118.1 GCA_002401045.1 Paracoccaceae bacterium | reverse complement strand
GGCGAGAAGCCCGTTTTGACCGGGGATGGGTTGCAAACACGCGACTTTGTCTATGTCTCCGACACCGTAGATGGGTTGATGCGATTTGGACTGTGCGACGAAGCGCGTGGCAAGGTCTTCAATCTCGCTAGTGGTCGAGAGACATCGATGAAAGACATCGTCGACGGCATTTGCGGTCACCTTGGATATGACGGCGAAATCGATTGGCGCCCGGAACGCACCGCCGATGTTAAGCGCCATATGGCTGGTGTCGAAAAAGCCATCGCCGCCATTGGGGAACTGATAGGTTGAAAACACAATTTCAATCCCCGCTGCGGCCATTAAGGTGATCAGTGCCAAATATAACCCGCGCATGCGTAGCGCAGGTAATGCCAGCAACATGCCGATAAATGTTGTCACCACGGCGGCGACCAACAGGTTGACCTCAAAGGGTAATGTTGTTGCATGGTTCATCCGCAACATGACCCAACCGCCAACACCCATAAGGGCCACTTGGGCAAGACTGACCATTCCAAGGCGGGCATACATGAAGCCCAAACCAGACACGGCCAAGGTGAAACAAGCGGTTGATGTGAAAATTTTCAGCCATTGTCCATTTGCGAACAGCGGCAACAGAATGCCAGCGGCAAGCGCAAAGGCAATACCTGCTAGACCAGATTTAGATATCGTTGGCATCGTCTAGTCATCTCCTGAAATATTAATTTTGCTGTTACGCTGGTGCCAAACGAGAATAATGGCGGCGATAACAAACGGTGCAGTCGGGCGCWCTTGTTTAAGCATTGGCGATAGCGTCAAGAGCGACTCGATCACCCCGATTGACAAACCACTGACCAACACCAGCATCAAATTATCCAACCGCGCACAAACTGCAGCGGCAATAGACGGGATCACCAAAAAGGTAATAATTTGCGGCTCAAGGCGCACAAGGTCACCAAACATCAGCCCCGTAAAGCCTGAAATCAAACCTGAAATACCCCAAGCAATCGTTTCAACCCGTACGATTTTGACGCCCATAAGCGCCGATAGGTCTCGGTTGTTTGCCAGTGCGCGCATTTGCAAACCAATGCGTGTGCGCCCCAAGAAAATATAGATGCCAACAACAATTCCCAGTGCGGCGGCAATCACAATCAAACGTGTGACCGTTACGCGCATTCCGAGAACGCGGATGGCTGATTTATCTGTCGGCAAGGAAAATCTGCGAATGTCATCTTCCCAGATGAGCCCTGTCACGCCCAGCACAACAAGGGCAAAACCCAAAGTTGCAACGGCTTTAATCACAGGGTTACGCCATGCCAAATGCGGCGCAATAAACCGACCATAACTAAGTGCCAGCAACACGGCTGCCAAGAGTGCCGCCAACCAAGTCAGCGGTGCATAGACACCCCATTGACCCAATTGCCAAGCCAACATCACGCCAAAAGCACCTACAGCGCCATTGGCAAAATTTAGAATACCTGTTGCGCGGTACAAAACGACCAGCCCAATACCCCCCAGCGCATAAAGCGACCCGACAGCCAGACCAGAGACCAAAAACAAACCGACAATAGCCGACGGCCTGCCGTATGTGAGCGTGCCAAGAATTACTGCCATTGCAATAATATAAAGCACAGCCGAAAAAATCGATTTCCGCATCGTAACCTATCTTAAATAAAAGGATGGGGCTCACGAAAGACCGTGAACCCCTGATTGAACTAAATTAACGTAGACCTAATTTCTTTTCGGTCTCGATTAGTTCCGCGAAATAAGGGCTGTCATATTCATAACAATCCCGAACTTCTTCAAAGCCACCGTCTTTGACAACAACCATAACACCAGCGTGGTTTGGCATGTGACGATCCGCTTCACCCACATAGAATGGGCCGCACATCATGTCAGATGTATAACCAGAGATCGCTTTGATCGCTGTGGTAACCTTAGCACGGTCATCAATGTCTTTTGCATCCATCGCCAACAATGTGTCAGTGAAAAAACGCGCGGACAAGTAACCCGCTTGTGAAAACGTATCACGAGGATCGTCTTTAGCGGCATATTTATCCATCAAAGCCAACCAATTCGTGTTGTCAGCACCATCACGGCTAAACGGTACCAATTCCGCATTGATAAACAATTTACCATCCCAATATTCGCCAAGCGCACCTGGAACAGATGCATCATACAAAGGTGTAGATGCGACCCATTTGTAAGCATCACCCAAGTCTTGCTCTTGTGCGGCACTTAGCATCGCAATACCCAAACCAGCAGGCAAGTTCACCATGATTGTATCTGCACCAGAAGCGATTGCTTCCAACAAGCCAGAGTTCACGTCAGGCGCACCAGGGTTTAGCAAAACCGTTGAGCCTGCTTTACCGCGACCTTCCATGAAACGACCAACTTCGTTACAGGACCATGGCCCCACAGTTGGGATAGCCAGACCGATACACGCGATGTTTGTGCTGCCCAGTTCTTCTTCGGCATATTGTGCGGCACCAACAGAAGACGCCAACGGGCCTTGGTTTGTTGATACAAGGTTTGAACTCTCAAAGCACTCAGACACGGCACAAGCAGCCGCCATCGCCATGATGTTTTGCTCTTTATAGAAAGGCGCATTTACCGACATTTCGATAAACGAACCGTTGCCAACCATAGCAACAACACCCTTGTCTACTACCAATTTTGACGCTGCTTGCGATGCAAGCTCTGGATTCCACTGGTCATTTTCAACCATGTAATCAACGGGACGTCCGTGAATACCGCCATTGGCATTTACACAATCGAAATAAGCTTTTGCCGCATCTGTAGAAGATGAAAAATCACCCGGTGCCGCGTTACCATGGATACCGCCAACTTTGATCGGTTCACCCGTTGCGGCTTTACCATTGGATACACCACATGTGGGTTCCATCATTTCAGCGAATGCAGCGTTTCCGACGCTACACATCCCCGTTACAGCCAGCAGTGCCAGCACTTTATTAAGTTTCATAGTTTTCCTCCCTATGATATGTTGTGGTTTGGGTCTCACCTCCCTAACCGGTAATAAACTTAGCCCCTTGCTCCGCAATCATCATTGTCGGCGCATTGGTATTTCCGCTCACCAACAGTGGCATTACGGATGCATCGCAAACACGCAAAGATTGTGTGCCGCGAACGCGTAACTCATTATCCACTACAGCCATCTTGTCTGTATCAGGGCCCATTTTACAAGTCCCAGCTGGATGAAAAACAGTTTTTGCCGTTTGGCGCACGTAATCGCGCAGGGCATCATCGTCGTTTTCAATCCCGACTTCAGGTAAGACACGGCGCTTGATAACTTTCATCAACGACGGTGCTTCCATGATCTCGATGCTCTTTTTAACCCCGCGTACAAGCACATCCAAATCTTGGCTGTCACTGAACGATCCCGCATCAAACAAGGCAGGGTCTTTAGGGTTATTTGACCGCAATTTCACAYYAYYSSSWGMWWWRRKCSRYRASRSKSRRGKYSSRAKYKMAAKYMSSTKTYKTKCARCWKSWKCWCSGYCAMSCMAWSYRRASWYRMMSGGMRYGAYATRGWMYTGSMMWWYGGGAATTCCCGCATCAGACACATCGGCAAAACCACCAGATTCGACAACATTCGACGTCATCAAGCCTGAATTTGTCAGCAAATACTGCAACATGTGTTTTGCGCCAGCCAAGCCTTTATCTTGCTTGAAAAATGAAATCGGATCGTAGGTTTCACCCTGAACTGTTGATTCCAAATGGTCTTGATAGTTCTCACCGACCCCTGGATTATGCGCCACAACRTCAATGCCGTGTTGCGCCAATTCTTTGGTATCGCCGACGCCAGACAATTGTAACAAACGCGGTGTTTCAATCGCACCCGCACATAAAATCACCTCGGCATTCGCCGTGATTTTTTGCCCGTTTTGCAATTCAACACCTGTGGCGCGTGTCCCGTCAAAAGTCRCACGCGCAACTTTTGTCTCGGTCATCACCGTCATGTTGGGGCGTTTTTCAGCCTCCCGCAAAAACGCCGATGCAGAACTCCAGCGACGCCCTTTATGGGTGGTCGCTTGATAGAATCCGACGCCTTCTTGAACAGAACCATTGAAATCAGGGTTATACGGCAGACCTGTTTCTTGTGCGGCRCGRATAAACGCACGGCTTAGCGGATGTTTATACGCACTTTCCGACACATGTAATTCGCCATCAACACCGTGAAAYTCATCACTGTGTACCATGTTGTTTTCTAAAGAGCGAAACACAGGCAACACGTCGGCATAAGACCAACCTTTATTGCCCAATTGTGCCCAGCTATCATAGTCTTGCGACTGGCCACGCACATAAAGCATAGCATTAACCGACGACCCGCCGCCAATSACRCCMCCTTGAATAACAACGGAAGAACGGTCGTTCAGCTTATCAGACGGCTCGCCCTCATAGACAACGATATCACGACCTTTTTCAATAATTTTAAAAAATGTCGCAGGCATGCGTATCCACATACTTTTATCATTTCGTCCGCTCTCAATCAGCAAAACCTTTTTGCTGGAATCTTTGCTCAAGCGATTGGCCATCACACAACCAGATGAACCGCCGCCCACGATGATATAGTCAAAATTGCTCATGTCTTGCCCCTTAACTATGTACAACTTGGATGTTGGTATATTCGGCTAGGCCTTCTTCGCCAAATTCCACACCAACACCAGATTTTTTCACACCGCCAAAGGGCGCATCAGGGCGCAGGCCGCCATGGCTGTTAACCCAAGCAGAGCCACATTCGAGACGCCGCGCCAACAAGCGTGCCGCGTCGATATCAGCAGACCAAATCGATCCACCCAAACCGTTTTCAGAGGCATTCGCCCGTGCAATCACATCTTCAAGGTCGCTGTATTTAATGATCGGCAGCGCAGGTCCGAATTGTTCTTCATACACCAAAGCATCTTCATCGGTTAAATCCGCAATGATCGTTGGTGGAAAGAACAAACCTTCGCCAGGCTCACCGCCCAATAGAACACGGCCGGTTTTCTTAGCCGCATCCACAAGGCGCTTAACCTTATCAAATTGCATCTGATTGTTGATCGGCCCCAAAATGCTGGCTTCATCCATGCCGTCCCCAACAGGGATATTTTCAGCAAAGGCAACCAGCTCTTCGCAAACCGCGTCATAAACATCTTCATGTACATAAAGACGCTTCATCGCCGCACAAGTCTGACCGTTGTTAATGAAAGCGCCCCAGAACAAACCCTCGGCAATTGCCTTTGGATCAACGTCTGGCAATACGATGGCCGCATCATTACCGCCCAATTCCAACGTCATACGTTTCATCGTTTCAGCCGCTGACATGAAAACCTTTTCACCCGTGGCACAGGATCCCGTGAAAACAATTTTCTGAATATCAGGATGGCTGGACATCAACGCACCAATATTATCGCCCGTGTCATCTGACGTCACAACATTCACAACGCCTGCAGGCAAGACAGTATTCATAATCTCAACCAAGCGCAGGGTGGTAAGCGGTGTATCAGGCGATGGTTTAATCACGACAGTATTACCTGTGCGCAAAGCTGGCAAAATATGCCAAATCGCGATCATAACAGGGAAATTCCACGGTGTGATTGATCCTACAACCCCGATTGGATTGCGGTACAGTTCAACACGTGCTTCGTTATTATCTTGGATCACTTTTTTCTCAAGCGGCAGTCCTGCGGTGTAGCTGGCCCAAGCCTGCGCGCCCCCCAATTCAAACCGAGASCCCAAACCGTTTAGCGGTTTGCCTTGTTCTTGTGTCAAAAGCGTTGCCAGCTCTTCTGCGTTATCAGCAATCGCGCCCGCAACCGCGGCGCAAGCAGCTTTCAAATCATCATCTGATTGTTGTGACCAGCTTACAAAAGCCGCTTTTGCAGCAGCAACAGCGGCGTCCAGATCAGCAGCACTCGCATTCGGAGCCTGCCCGACGACGGCACCCGTAGATGGATTTAAAACATCAAAACTATTCGCTGTATCGATGCGCACACCGTTCACAGTCATCCCAAAATCTAGCATAGCGTCCTCCCATAGACCTATTCGTTAACGGTAGCCTAGCCAAAACCTTTATTAAATTCTTGCATTTAGACGACAAATCTTTTGGATTTTTGCGACAACAGCTACAAATATGTTGCGCAACGCCTGTTTTMACGGCAAGCTACATAACATGTTAACAAGCGTAGACCCCATCCAAATGCCCGTAGAAGTCTTTAAAAAAGACTTATGCCAGATTTGCGGAAACTTTAATGTTATCGCCAAAAATAAGGCAAACACATTGCGCGGAGCACTTCAGTCTTTTGAACGTGGCGGTTTGGATATCACYCATATTGGYGCCGATTTTCACCAAGTAAACCGCACTCAAAAGAATATCAAACAAGACAGCGGCGAAAATTACTTTCTAATTCTTCAAGATACAGGTCGCGCCCTGATGTCGCRAAACAACACGACACACATGATCGATCCAGGCGATATGATCTTAATAGACAGTGCCCAACCATCCGAGTTTACTTTCTTTGGGAACTTCGGGCGTCACATATCCATTCATCTGCCCCGTGCCGATCTACAAGAACGTTTCGGCGACAAAGCTCAAGGTGGCTTGGTCATACCCAAGACGGATCCGATCACAACAGCCATCGGCGCCATTGTGGCAAAAGCCTTTCAGAGCAATACCAATCAAGATCAAAAAAACTCACTACGTGATGCCGTCTACGGGCTGGTCGGTGCCATGCTGTATGAACGTGCGGGCGACACAAATGTAAATTCGGCGCAAGTGGATATCTCCAACGCCCGTGTTTATTCGCGAACCCTACGCTATATTAAAAATAACCTCAAAGACCCTGATCTTAATGTCCAGATGATTGCCCAAAACCTAAAGACATCGCCGCGCCAACTACAACGCGAATT
>NVSA01000117.1 GCA_002401045.1 Paracoccaceae bacterium | reverse complement strand
GTCACACTCGCCCTCGTCGTGGTTGCCTATATCGCCTTGCGCCACCACATCTTTGGCTTTCAAGTTCGCACCACGGGGTCATCGCCCAAGGCCGCACAATTTTCAGGGGTCAATCCGCGCATCATGATCGCAATTTGCCTTGGACTATCAGGCGCATTGGCAGGCCTTGCAGGTATATTTGAGCTTACGGGCCCTGCGGGGAAACTCTCAACCAACTTCCCGCTTGGCTATGGCTTTACCGCCATCATCGTCGCCTTTCTGGGCCGCTTGCATCCCATCGGCATCTTGCTGGCAGGCCTGCTGATGGCACTGACATATATCGGCGGTGAATTGGCGCAATTCATGCTGTCCGTCCCCGCCGCTTCTGTACAGGTCTTTCAAGGCATGTTGCTGTTCTTCATGCTCGCCGTCGATATCTTGGTGAACTTCCGCCTCAAATGGCGTTCAAAAGAAACCAAGTAACATGGATCTTTCAAACATTTCCCCCATCGCCCTGATCGCCAGCCTGATGATCGCCGCAACCCCGATCCTGATCGCGGCAATCGGCGAGTTGGTTGTTGAAAAATCAGGCGTGCTGAACCTCGGTGTTGAAGGCATGATGATCATTGGTGCCATCACAGGGTTTATCGCCGCTGTTGAAACAGGGTCGCCTTGGATCGGTTTTATTGCAGGCATGGCAGGCGGTGCCGCCATCGCCCTGATCTTTGGCGTACTCACCCAGTTTTTGCTGACCAACCAAGTCGCTACGGGACTGGCACTAACCCTGTTTGGCCTCGGCATGGCATCGCTGATTGGCCACAGCTACGCAGGCATAAAACCACCGCGTTTTACCAAACTCGATATCGCAGGACTGTCAGACCTGCCCGTGGTCGGCAAACTGCTGTTTTCCCACGACCCAATGATCTACATCTCACTACTGATCATCGCCGCGGTCTGGTTTTTCCTAAAGCGAACCCGCCAAGGCCTGATCCTGCGCGCCATTGGTGAAAACCATGATGCCGCCCATGCACTGGGCTATAAAGTCATCCGCATCCGCCTGATCGCCATCGCCTTTGGTGGCGCTATGGCTGGGCTGGGCGGGTCATATCTCAGCCTCGTACGTGTGCCGCAATGGACCGAAGGCATGACCGCAGGTGCGGGCTGGATCGCGCTTGCAATCGTGGTGTTCTCCGCATGGAAACCATGGCGCGTCATCTTGGGCGCTTATCTTTTTGGCGGCATCACCGTTTTACAGTTGAACTTACAAGCGGCGGGTGCAACCATCCCAGTCGCCTACCTGTCAATGGCACCCTATGTAGTCACCATTATCGTGCTTGTCATCATGTCTGCGGATAGCAAACGCGCAAGCCTTAACGCCCCGGCCTGCCTTGGTCGGATATTTCACGCCTCAAACTAGAGGCACCCTAACACACGGCAGCACAAGCCGCTGCATAACACGGAGAACATACATGAAGCTGCTCAAAACACTGATAACAGGTGCCGCATTAGCCGTCGGTCTGGCAGGATCTGCATTTGCCGAGGACAAGCTAAAAGTAGGCTTTATCTACATCGGCTCTACAGGCGATTTCGGTTGGTCATATGAACACGACCAAGGCCGCAAAGCGATTGAGGCCGCATTGGGCGATAAAGTTGAGACAACATTCGTCGAAAGCGTTCCTGAAAGCGCCGATTCCGAGCGTGTCATGACCCAAATGGCCATCACAGGCCACGACATCATTTTCGCCACATCGTTCAACTATATGGATCACGTCCTGAACGTCGCCAAAAAATTCCCCAACGTGAAATTCGAACACGCAACAGGGTTCAAACGCGCTGATAACGTATCAACATATTCTGCACGTTTCTATGAAGGCCGCACCGTGATTGGCCACATCGCGGGCAATATGACCAAAACCAACACAATCGGTTATATCGCATCCTTCCCGATCCCCGAAGTTATCCGTGGTATCAACGCTGCATATCTCGCTGCCAAAGCGGTTAACCCTGACGTGAAATTGAAAATCGTTTGGGTCAACACGTGGTTTGATCCGGGCAAAGAGGCCGACGCCGCAACTGCCCTGATCGCACAAGGTGCCGACGTAATCATGCAACACACAGACAGCGCTGCCGCGATGACAATCGCTGAAGAAAAAGGCGTCTTCGCCTTTGGTCAAGCCTCTGACATGATGCAGTTTGGACCAAACGCACGTCTGTCATCCATCATCGACAACTGGGGACCTTACTACGTATCACGCGTACAAGCCGCACTTGACGGTAAATGGGTATCCACTGACACTTGGGACGGCATCAAGCCGGGCATGGTTGAAATCGGTGAATTCTCCGACAAAATCCCTGCTGACGTACAAGCGTCTGCAACAGCGATCAAAGACGCAATCGTTGCAGGTACAATGCACAGCTTTACAGGGCCGATTAACAAACAAGACGGATCCGTCTGGCTAGCAGAAGGCGAAACCGCCGACGACGGCACATTGGCTGGCATGGACTTCTACGTAGAAGGCATCAACGGCGCATTCCCGAAATAAACCATCGTTTTTGATTTAAAACTTACAAACCGTCCCAATAGACTTGGGGCGGTTTTTTTGTGGGACATTTCCCAATTACGCCGATCTACGCAGCGCCCAGATGAACACGCTCAGCGCGATCAAATCCAATATTACTGCGAATAAAAACGGTGCCCCAGGGGCGTAAATTGGTGCAGTTGCGCGGGTAAAATAGCTGAATAATCCTGTCATCATCAGCGGGCTGATAATCGTCGCAATCGCTCCGACACTGGATAAAACCCCCTGTAATTCGCCTTGCGCGTCATCGCTCACCATCTTTGACATGATCCCCTGCAAAGCGGGTTGTGCAACCATCGCCAGCGTCGCGATCGGCAACAAAGCATAGATCATCCAGCCCTGTGTTGAGAACGCAAAAGCCGAAAAAGCAATCACCCCTAAACCAAAGCCAAAAATAACCGTTTTAGTCTCACCCAGACGCGGCAGAACCAGACGGATAACCCCGCCTTGAACCACGGCAACACCAACGCCAAAAGCCGCCAATGAGAAGCCCACTTCACGCGCAGACCAGCTGAATTTCTCCAAGGTGAAATATGTCCACGTCGACGGGTAGACAAAAAACGCCAACTGGTGGAAAAAGAACATCGCTAACAAGGGACCCATATTGGGCAATTTTCCCACATGCTTCAAAGCACCAAACGGATTTAGACGGCGAAAATCAAGCGCGCGTTGTTTGTCTTTGGTCACCGTTTCAGGCAACACGAAAAATCCAAAAATACAGTTTGAAAAAGCCAGCACTGCGGCGGCGTAAAACGGCATCCGTGATCCAAATTCGCTCAGCAATCCGCCGAGCATCGGCCCCAAAACAAAGCCCACACCAAAGGCCGCACCGATCATTCCGAAATTCGCGGCTTTTTTATCAGGCGCGGAAATATCCGCCATATAAGCGTTTGCCGTTGAATGCGTCGCCGAGGCAACACCGCCGATCACCCGCCCCAACAGCATGATCCAAATCGACTGCGTCAGCCCCATAATCACGTAATCAACCCCGACCACGAACAATGAGACCAATAAAACAGGTCGCCGACCAAAGCGATCAGACATCCCGCCAATGGTCGCGCCAAACAAGAACTGCATCACCGCAAAAGACGCCGACAATGCGCCGCCCCACAAAGCCGCATCGGAAAGATCAGCATCGAGTAATTCACGGATCAAATCGGGGGTTACAGGCATGATCAAGCCAATCCCAATGCTGTCAATCACCACAGTCATCAAAATAAAAATAACGGCTAGCTTACTTTTCATGCGCAAACTTTCAGGTTATGGCTAAACAAGGCCACCTGAAATCAAGCGGCGTTGTCAGCATTGCCGCGTTTTATATCCCGCGACAACCCCTGTACACATCTTATTGAAGACGACGGCTTGGCTCTGCATCAAACAAAACAACCGTATTTCCCTGCCCAGAAAGTTCTGCGATCTGCTGTTCTGGCAGCGCCGTATCATAGGCCACACGCACCGCATCACGCCGCGCGAGTTCCAACACACGGTCATGTTTGTGGCGAGCATAAAAAATCGTATCGGCCTCTTGCAGCTTTCGCAAACCACCCAGCGTGATGTCGTCTGTATTTTGACTTTCAACACACAACCATTCCGTGGACCCTGTCCCAGAATCAATCTGTGATTGATCTATGGCTGTTTTGATGATTTCAAATGCATGTAAATGGTGACCTGCGCGGAACTCTTTACGCGCGGCACCAGAAAACACCCAACGCCAGAAAAACCGCCGCTCAGCGAGATCAATTTTCTGTGCCACTTGTGCGCGCATCCGCCCTGCAAAACGTGCAAAAACACCCAATTCAGGTTCTAACAATGCTTCAATATCAGACTTAATCAAACGCCCCAAAACAGGGGCCGTACCTTCGGTGCCAATGGCGACAACCACAGGGTCACGATCCACAATTGACGGTGTCATTGCTTCGCAAAACTCTGGCATATCAACGACATTGATCAGTGTATTCGTTTCTTTTGCCAAAGCCGCGTGTTGGGCGCCAAGCTTGGCGCAATCCGTTGCAGAAAACACCAAAATTGCCGATGTAAATGCCGCCGCATCAGGCGTACCTGAACGATGCACAATCGCGCCTTGCGCCGCTAAACCTGCCAATTCTGGCTCTAGCGTCTCTGCATAAACCACAATCTCGGCCTCGGTTTTCAACATCAGCCGCGTCTTTTGCGCCGCTTGTTCACCGCCGCCAATCACGATCACACGGCGGTCTTGCATTTTGAGAAACATCGGAAAGTTTTTCATACTACATATCCTGCTTTTGGCGCATTAATTCGCCAGCTTGGCCAAAGGCATCATCAAACGTTAACCCATCTTCTAGCACCATCAATGCCAGTGCGATCGTTGAGCGAATAACACCTTGAACATTGCCTTGTGCAGTGATCGCTTGGGGAAGTTCTGTCAGGTCTTTGGAAATGTCCGCCAAGCGTTCAGGCGGGTTTATAATCGGCGGGATAACGGTCACGCCTTCCGATCCTGCGGTTTTCAAATGCAGTTCTGTGGCCTTGGTTGGGTTCACTTCGAATTCACCGCCCGCGCCTTTGACCACGCCTAATTGCGTTTGTCCCAACGCATTTGCTGCATCCATCTGCAATCCGCGATAGCTGGGATGAAACACACCTTGCACCGACGCTTTGGCACCCGCAGGGTTGAACGCCCGCAAGGCCGTATTCACAGGCGAACGCAGTCCTAAGACATCGCGTTTTTGCACCAAATCCAGTGCGGGTGCGCTGATCACACGAAGCGGCACATAGGCAATATTATCGCTTTCCAATGCCGATTTTGCATCCGAAATATCATTGCAAACAGCAATGCCAAGCGCGCGGCAACCCGCCTCAATACTAGCGGTTTGTGACTGATGTGAATTCCAGCCATGCAATAAAACTTTGCGGCCACTATGGGCAATATTTTGCGCCGCAATCAAAAACAACGGCCAACCACGTGACTTACCTGCCGCGTAGCACGGCCAATCTAAATCGACATCCAATGTCGACCATTGTGCCGCATCGGCGCGCAAAGCATCGACAAAACCTGCCAACTCGTCGGCTGTTTCGCCGCAATAGCGCATCAACATCAGCAACGCCCCAACCGCTTCGGGTGCGGCAGTCCCTGCCAACATTTGCGTCATTGCATCGCAAGCCTCAGCGCGGGTTAAATTACGCCCTTTGGACGGCCCGCGCCCCATGGCGTGCACATAGGTCGCAAGTCCGTTCATTGTGCTGCAATCGCTGGTTTCAGTTGCGTCAAAAGAGCAGCCAATTCAGGCCTACATGACCCACAATTACTGCCCGCTTGCAGTGTTTTACCAATGTCGTCCAAACTATGCACCTTGCCCGTTTCAATCGCGTCAACAATCGTATTGATGCCAACATTGAAACAATTGCACAAAATTCGACCCGCGTCAGGTTGATCTTGCCCCGAACGCCCTGCCAGCAAATTAGCATAGTCTTCACCGCCCAAGGCTGACGTCACAAAACTGCGCGACAGAGCAACCGGTTCAGCCGCGCCAAACAATGCACCAACAACTTGGCCGTCTTTGACAATTGCCAACCGCGTATGACCCGATTTTTGATCTACATAGCTTAGACAATCACCGTCCTGAATGCCCAAAACTTTGCGCATATAGGCTTCCATATCGCTAGGTTCACGGCGTTCAGCCAGCTCAATTTGCCAGCCTTTATCCAATTTAGCCTTAACCCAGTAATCTGCTTTTGACTGCGGCTCAGCCACCCCGACCGCAAAACCATACCAACCCATATCGAACGCACGAATTTGCACGATTGATGACTTGGTCGCGGGTTGTCCTGATACGGGATCGACCACGGGGGCAACCAATTTATCAACACGTCCGTTTGAGGCAAATTCGCTGGTCCAATGGATTGGTGCGAAGACTTGTCCTTGGGTTATGCGATCAGAGACTAAGACGCGTAAATCGACATCCCCRAACGACGATGAAACCCGTGCCAAACTTGCGTTTTCAAGCYCAAGCTCGCTTGCATCTTTAGGGTGAATTTCCAAATAAGGTTCAGCCATATGACGGCTTAATGTCGCCGCACGCGCGGTACGTGTCATGGTATGCCAATGGTCGCGCACACGCCCTGTGTTAAACACAAAACCTGTCTCTCTAGGCACATGGTTCTGCCCCGAAATCGGCAACATACGTGCCTTGCTATCAGCGGTAAAAAAGCCCCCGTCAGCAAAATACCGAGTGTCTTGTCTGTCCACCTGAACAGGCCATTGCACAGGCGACATGGCCTCATAACGATGTTCAGCCATTCCGCTAAGCGCCGTTAGATCCAGGTCTTTGCCCATGCCAACCGACAAATATGTCATTTTGGCATATTCATCAAAAATCTGTGCGGCATTTTTAAAATCAAAGGCGTCAACTACACAATTTCATCGGCC
>NVSA01000116.1 GCA_002401045.1 Paracoccaceae bacterium | reverse complement strand
TTGCCGTTCCTGCGGCCGAGCCAAAACATGTTGTGCAACATGCAGCTCCAAAACCTATACGCCGTAGCAAACAAGCCAAGGCCGAAGCTCAGCCCAGCCTGTTCAAGGAAAGCTCTGATACATCATATGAGATGCCGCCTCTCAGCTTATTGGCCAGCCCGACAACAATCGTGCGCCACCACTTAAGCGACGAAGCCCTAGAAGAAAACGCGCGGTTACTAGAACATGTATTGGATGATTACGGCGTCAAAGGCGAAATCGTTTCCGTACGCCCAGGCCCAGTCGTCACCATGTACGAACTTGAACCAGCACCAGGCTTGAAAGCCAGCCGCGTTATCGGTTTAGCCGACGATATTGCACGTTCTATGTCAGCCCTTTCAGCACGTGTATCTACCGTTCCAGGACGCTCTGTGATCGGTATCGAATTACCAAATGAACACCGCGAAACAGTACTGTTGCGCGAACTCCTTTCAACAGAAGAATATGGTGATAGCAAACAGTCACTACCGCTTGCATTAGGCAAAGACATCGCCGGACAACCCGTCATTACCAATCTTGCGAAAATGCCCCACTTACTTATTGCGGGGACAACAGGGTCGGGTAAATCTGTCGCGATTAACACAATGATCTTATCGCTCCTTTATAAGCTTAGCCCAGAAGATTGCCGCATGATCATGATTGATCCAAAAATGCTGGAACTTAGCGTTTATGACGGCATCCCGCATCTGTTGTCACCTGTCGTAACAGACCCGAAAAAAGCCGTTGTCGCTTTGAAATGGGTCGTGGGCGAGATGGAAGAACGCTACCGTAAAATGTCCAAAATGGGCGTACGTAATATTGGTGGTTACAACGCACGTGTTGCAGACGCTTTGGCAAAAAATGAAAACTTTGAACGCACAGTCCAGACAGGTTTTGCCGAAGAAACGGGCGAACCCATTTTTGAAACCGAAACATTCAAACCTGAAAAACTGCCGTTTATCGTCGTCATTGTAGACGAGATGGCAGACCTCATGATGGTTGCAGGCAAAGAGATTGAAGCCTGCATTCAACGCTTGGCGCAAATGGCGCGTGCCTCTGGCATTCACTTGATCATGGCCACCCAGCGCCCGTCTGTTGATGTGATTACAGGGACAATCAAAGCAAACTTCCCAACCCGTATTTCATTCCAAGTAACGTCAAAAATCGACAGCCGTACTATTCTTGGTGAAATGGGTGCTGAACAATTGCTTGGCATGGGCGATATGTTGTTCATGGAAGGCGGCGGTAAAATCACCCGTACGCATGGTCCTTTTGCAAGCGATGAAGAAGTTGAAGAAATCGTAAACCACCTAAAATCCTTTGGCGCACCTGAATACATCAAAGGTGTCGTAGAAGGCCCCGATGGCGACAAAGAAAGCGACATCGACATCGTGTTAGGTCTGGGCGGTAATACAACAGGTGAAAACGCTCTTTACGATCAAGCCGTCGCCATCGTTGCCAGAGATCGCAAATGCTCTACATCTTATATTCAACGCAAACTATCCATCGGTTACAATAAAGCCGCCAAAATAGTTGAAGAGATGGAAGACCAAGGAATTGTCTCTGCGGCTAACCACGTAGGTAAGCGCGATATCTTGCTACCCGAATAGGGTGGCGAAATCGCGCCGTCTCAAACATCTGTGAACAACTGTATCTTTGAAACCTGCGCCAAAGTGACTAAGTAAGAGATATGAAAAAAACAATCTATATCGCCGCCCTTGTTGCGGCTTTGGCACCCAGCGCTGCGCTAGCTGATAAAATTTCATTGGCGGCTCTGTCACAATACCTAAATCAGCTTGGGTCTGCCAAAAGTGCGTTTACCCAAGTAAACCCTGACAACACCCTGTCTAAAGGAACGTTTATGATCCGCAGGCCAGGGCGGATGCGGTTTGAATACGACGCACCAAACCCAGCCCTTGTCGTTGCCAGCTCGGGTCAAATTGCAGTCTTTGATAAAAAATCAATCAGCGGGCCACAAGTATTTCCCATCGCCAAAACACCGCTTGGATTGATTTTGAAAAAGAACGTAGACCTTGGCGCAAGCGGCATGGTCATCCGCCACGTTCAAGAAGGCCCCTCAACGAAGGTTACCGCCCAAGACCCCAAGCACCCACAATACGGTAACATCCAGCTTGTGTTCACAGCCAATCCTATTGAATTGCGCCAATGGATTGTGACCGACCAATCAGGAAATAAAACAACTGTGGTGTTAGGGGCGCTCGACAAAGAAGCGCACTTGCCCCTATCGCTGTTTAATCAAACCGCGATTGCCCGCGACCTAAGCCCATTCTAAAATTAACGGCAACTCGCAAGTTGTTCTTGATACATAATGGCACGGCTTTGTACTTTGCCTGCGATCTGCACTAACCACGCTTTTTTACGGTAAGTCCCCCGTCGAAAGCCCGAATGCCCATCATGGTAGGCTAGGTATTGGTTATACATATCGTTTTTAGCAATACCGTTGCGTTCATGGCTTTCATTCATATACCAGCCCATAAAATCAACCGCATGGGCAAAATTATTGCGTTTGGCACTATAGCTTCCAGTATCACGGCGATACCAATCCCACGTGCTGTCAATCGCCTGAGAATAGCCATAGGCAGATGATTGACGCCCCATCGGAATAACACCCAAAACATAACGGTATGGCGTGCGTGCATCTGGTTTGAATTTACTTTCCTGGTAAATCGCCGCCATAAAGACAGGCACAGGAATACCCCATTTACGCTGGGCTTTTTCCATCGTTTTAAACCACGCTTTACGCTGTGATTTCATTGTACAGGCATTGTCTAAATTTCTAGGGGGCGCTTTACCGCCACTAGAACACGACGCCAATGTCACGATCAATAAGAATGCTATAAGTTTTTTCATCTGCTCACTTCCCAGTCTTCGCTGGTGTTTAAACATTATTATACAGGACTGTTTAAAAGTTTATACAAAAAACGCCAAAGTCAGCGGAATTGTTACCACCGAGAGTAGCGTAGAGACAACAACCAGCCCCGCAACTTCGGATGCATCAGCACCATATTTCTCGGCCAACAGGTATGACGTTACGGCAACTGGCGTGGCGATTTGCATAACCAATACAGCCAGTCCAATCGAGTCTAACTCAAAATAAAGCCCCACACCCCATGCGATACCAGTACAGATTATGGCCTTAACAACAGCCAGTAATCCTGCGCGTCCAAAGTTCTGCGGCTTCAAGCGCGCAAGCGCCACACCAAGGGTGATCAGCATCAACGGAATCGCCATATCGCCAACAAGTTTTAACGCATTGGTTAACCATTCTGGTGTTTGCCAGCCTTGGTATAAAAACAACGCACCCAACAAAGTTGCGCCCACCATTGGTTCTTTTAGAACCTTAAAAAAACCACCGCCACCTGACACTAGCCAAATCCCGAAGGTAAACGAATAAACAGCCATTACTGCAAAGATAACAATAGCATAGCTTAACCCAGTTTGACCAAAGGCGAACAGGGCAAGCGGCAAGCCAAGGTTCCCAGTATTGCCAAAAATCAATGGCGCAAGAAATGTTCGTTGGCTTAACCCCGCAACCTTTACCAAGATGAAAAACACCACTGTCACAGCCAGATAAGCAACACAGCTTGCCAAGAAAACTTTAGTCAAAACAGACCTGTCGATATCGGCTTGCATCAAAGCAACAAAAACCAAACAGGGCACCGAAAGCGTCATCGATAATTGGGTCACAAACCCAATGCGATACTCAAATCCCACCTTCACCCAAGTGAAACCAATAGCCGCCAAGATGAACACAGGCGCGACAATTTGTAGAACTGTTACCAATAACACCACAGTTTGTTTCCTCGATTTTAGTTGTCTTTATCTGCTATATATGGATTCTTGTCCCTTGTTGGGATTTGATTCAACCGAAAACTGGGGATTCGGAACTGYTGTGCTACAAGTAAACGCAAAATATGCGATCGGAACTGTCGTTCGCCATAAAAAACATCCATTTCGCGGTGTGGTTTTTGACATTGATCCGAAATTTTCCAATACGGATGAATGGTGGGAATCTATTCCTGAAAGTATGCGTCCAAGCAAAGACCAACCATTTTACCATCTACTGGCTGAAAACGACACATCCTATTATGTTGCCTATGTCTCGGAACAAAACTTGCTAGAAGACATCACAGGTGARCCCGTAGAGCACCCAGAGGTCGACGGTCTATTCGGGGCAATGGATCAAGGACGCTACAGGCTAGAAGTTCAAATGAACTAAAGCACAGYGTCCAAAAGATTAAACATATTGTTTTGTGGGATAAGATCCTCAACGTCATAACTTGGGTGGGGGCATATAAGTTATGACGTCGAGGGAAGCTGATTGCTAGCTACAACATCCTTATCCCGTGAAATCACGACCTAAGCATGGAATGAATAAGGCGATTTCATGACAAATTGAAAATTYCGACATAGGCAGTACATTTTTCGTTTCRTATTTTGGGAATCAAAAGGCAGGAACAAAAACGAACAACGCCCCGCTTTTAAAGGCGAGGCGCTGTAAGACTCATTATACTCGTTACCGTACTATGGCTGAAACTACCGATCAAACATGTCAGACAAGAGATTAGAATGCGTCAAATTTATGGAAATTTCCCTAACGGAAAGTTAACGCGGCTCTAGCTAAAGCTTGATTTAGTCGATGAAAATAAGCAAGCTGGCGTCATGCTTCAAAATGCAAACCAATCTACCGCTCGAAAGAACCCCTTTCCAACGCATTTTCATCGTACCGAACTTGCAGTGATCATGTCGCTTTATGGCCGTATGGTTGCAGCGGGTGAATGGCGAGACTACGGCATTTCCCCGCTAAAAGACGTTGCCATCTTTTCAATCTTCAGGCGCACAGCCGAATATCCAATATACCGTATTGAAAAACGTCCAAAACTGGCGAACAAACAAGGGCTATACGCACTCATCACAATGGACGGGCGGATATTAAAACGCGGGCATGATCTAAAAGCTGTCTTACGTGTCCTAGAGAAAAAAATGATCCGTCTTGTCGACTAAACCACCAGTCGCCTACGTATTGTAATATCCCCGCCACCCGTTGCTTGGATCCGCTCAACAGCCTGCGCCAAAGGTTCACGTACAACTTTCATATGATAGCCATTAGCGTGCACCATCACCTGTTCGCTGGCCATCAGCCCAACGTGGCCTTGCCAAAAGATAAAATCACCTCGTTGCAAAGCATCTGTTTGCCCCAAAGCCACGCCCAACTGATGCGCCTGATCGCCACTATCACCTGCACAAGCAATCCCCGCACCACGCAACGCGGCTGAGACCAGTCCAGAACAATCAATCCCGTATTGTGAATTGCCGCCCCACAGATAAGGCACCCCTAAATAGCGCTCTGCGGTGCGTATATAATCAGCCTCATACACAGTCACAGGCTGCAATTGCATCTGATGAATAAACCCACCGCCTGCAATCTCAACAAACTCATCTTTTTCATCAACAACCGTCACACTGGATTGATAGGGTATATGCAGTTTAGGCACTGTCTTAATATCAGGACAGTTGTAAATATGCGCACCCAGATCACGAACCCGACTATTAGGATCAGCCCAATTCGCCAAGTCGCTTTGCGCTACTACGCCAACATAACCGTCTCGCTTGGTTTGCCCCTGTGCCCAGCCATCCACGATCTGATCAACAATAAAACCGTCACCAAACAACGCTTGGCGCTGTAGCGTACTGCCTTGTGCATCATAAATATTTGCAACGGGAACACAGATACGTTTCAGATCAGCCATAGCGATCTTCCAGCAAGCGCAAAACAGCACGTGCCGACTGACAGGCCCCGCCTTTACTACGACCAGGCAACTCACGCGGTGCCCATCCGTAAAGATCAAAATGCACAAAATTTGAAGTCTTTTCGACAAAACGGCGTAGGAAAAGCGCAGCTGTGATGGACCCCGCAAAACCACCTGCGGGCGCATTGTCCAAATCCGCGATATCAGGCTCAATCTGCGCCTCATAAGGCTGCCAGAACGGCATCCGCCACAAAGGGTCATCCTCAGCCTCAGCCGCCTTAGCCAGCGCCTTAGCGGTTGCGTCTATGTCTGTATAGAACGGCGGCACATCAGGCCCCAAGGCAACCCGCGCGGCACCCGTAAGGGTTGCCATACAGGCCATAAAGTCTGGCGCTTGTTCATCTGCCAAGGCAAGTGCATCTGCCAACACCAAACGCCCCTCCGCATCCGTATTGTTAATTTCAACGGTCAACCCTTTACGCGATGTCAAAACATCCTGCGGTCGAAATGCCCCTGCGGAAATTGAATTTTCAACGGCTGGCACTAAAATTCGCAACCGTATCTTTAGCTTGAGCGCCATAATCATATGCGCCAGCCCCATCACGGTTGCCGCCCCGCCCATATCTTTTTTCATCAAGCCCATCGAAGAACCCGGCTTGATATTCAACCCGCCTGTATCAAAACAAACGCCCTTGCCAACCAATGTGACCAACGGATTTTTCGCATCACCCCAAACCATATCCAACAAGCGCGGCGCTTGATCAGACGCGCGCCCCACTGCGTGGATCATTGGGAAGTTCTTTTTGATCAAAGCATCGCCTTTAATCACACTCACCTTGGCCTTATGTTCTGCGCCAAGCTTTTTAAAGGCTTTTTCCAAAGCATCTGGCCCCATATCAGAGGCAGGCGTATTGATCAGATCCCGCGTTAAAAAATCACCTGCAACAATTTTTTGCAAACGAGCCGCATCAACATCTTTATGCGGCTTTAACTTTGCCTCTTGGGTTGCTTTCACCTTGTAACGATCAAACCGGTAGCTGGCTAACAACCACGCAAGACTAGCTTGATGATGTTCCGCTTTCGTCAGGCCAGATTTGAATTCATACGCCCCTTTAGGCAATTTATTCGCAATTATTGCTGCCCAATGCCGCCTACGTGCGCGTTGATCAGGCGCACCC
>NVSA01000115.1 GCA_002401045.1 Paracoccaceae bacterium | reverse complement strand
CATAAGCGGTAATGCCGCCGCCTGAAAAACCACCCAGCATATAGGGGCCTTTGGGTTGCACTTGGCGCATCTCTGAAATGTAGTCTGTCGCCGCTTGCACAATCGTGTGGTGTGGTTCGGTCTCGCCTAGCAGCCCACGGGCTTGCAGGCCATAAAACGGGCGATCCGCCCCCAAAAGATGTGCCAAATGGCGCAGGTTTAAAACATTTCCAAACATGCCAGCGACCAAGAAAAACGGCTGTTTTGACCCGCCTTCGCCTGTATGCATCGGCACTAAATGGCTGAACCGCGTTTCATGTTTTGGATTTTTCTTTACGGCATCCGCAGTGTCAGCATTGTCTGTAAAGCCCATGCGTTCTGCGATTAAAGCGGCGCATTTTTCCACCGTGGGGGCTTCAAATAATATCGAAATTGGAAAGTCGGTTTGATAGGTTTTCTTAATCATCGAAAATAGCCGTACTGCGATTAAGGAATGCCCGCCTAAGTCAAAGAAATTGTCTTTGATRCCGACTTGCGTTACGCCCAGCAGGTCTTGCCAAAAGCTGGCTATATTGCGTTCAATATCATTGGTCGGCGCGGCATAATCATTGTCTAGATCAGGGCGCTCAAAGACGTGTTTGGTTGAGCCAGCCGTAAGACTGTCTTGRKCKGCTTGTGWGATWAGCSCRTCCAAAGGKAGCGATGAGATGATAATTTGCGGCAGGTCTGCGCCCAAGGCGGCCTCAAAAGCGGCCACACCTTCGGCGGGTAGAATGCCCATGGATAGGTTGTGGTGCARRCGTTCCTCGGCGGGGGACAGTTGCAGGTTTTCGGCGTCTTTTGTATCTGCAAATAGCAACTCGGCAGGGCTRAAATGATCRCCTGTTTGAAAAGCTGAATTTTCATCAATTTGTTTGATGGAAAAACCGACTATGTCGAYCAGAACRCRCCCTGTTTCGTCRAACAAAGTCACGTCGAAACTGGCGATGCTGGTATCTGTTAGATTATCGGCAGCATTGCGCACCCAGCTGTAGATTTTCGCAGGCAAAGCCCCGTATATTTTGATCGAACTATAGGACACAGGCACCCATAAATGGTTTGCCTGATAACCTGCAATCAGATGCATTGCCCATCCCGTGGCGAGATCCAACAGCGCAGGGTGGGTTTGATAGCCCGCATCCAAATCCGCCAAAAACGCATCGTTTAGCGAGAGTGCTGCAATGCCTTCATTGCTGCCATAAGCCAGCTTATCAATGACTTGCCAACGGGTGCCGAAATCCAGATGTTTCTCTTGTGGTGAGTGCAGCTTTTGCCCTGTTCTGGCAAGTGTAGGCGTGCCGCAGCGTGTAAAAATAGCATCGGCATCTTGGTGGGGGATATCGGTGTCGTTCAATAAAACCAGTTTTGCCTGTGCGTGGCGCAATAAGGCCGCGCGGCCTTGGATGGTGCGTTTTGAACTGAGTTCAAATTGATAGCCCTTGGGCGTGCGTTCCAGTTTAATATGCAAGGTCAGCGGGGTGGTATCGTCCACCTCAAAAGCGCGTAAGAAGAACAGGTCTTGCACCTCAAAGCCGCCGTGTTCACCGTTGGCATGTAGCGCTTGGGACATCAGTTCAATATAGGCCGTTCCAGGCAAAATTGCCGTGCCGTCTTTGGTGCCCGCTTTGGTGCGGTGCTCATCCAAAACCCAGCGATCTGCCACGTTTAGCACGGTTTCAAAGGTGCGGTGGCCATCCTCGTCAAAGCTCATTTGATCCAGCAAAGGACTGTCCAGCTTTGTCACGGGCATATCATGGGGTTGGCTTAGGCGGGTGGCAACGGCATCGGCGGCCATGCCGACGTCATTCCAAATGCCCCAATTAATAGCGATAACTTTTGTGCGTCCGCCCCGTTTCGATTTGGCAAAAGCGTTCAGATATTCATTCGCCGCAACATAGTCGATCTGGCCTATGGGTGCGATGACGGTGCTGGTCGATGAAAACAGCACCAGCCAGTCAAGTTCACCGTCAACAAACACGGTGTCTAACACTTGGGTGCCGTGAATTTTAGGCGCAAATACGTCTTCAATTTCGGCGGAATGTTTCGACAGGAGTGGCCCGTCATTAACGGTGCCTGCGGCATGGATCACACCGGTGATTGCGCCGAGTTCCCTAGATGCTTGGGCGCGTATATCTTGCACGTCTTGTGTGTTGCAAACATCGCCTTGAGCGGCCAGAACCTGTGATCCTARYGCTTCGAGYTCTAAGATTAAYTCAATCTGTTTCACCCCTGAATCTATTGGGGAATGGGCGCTCAGGTAGCTGTCCCAATGCGCCCGTTCAGGCACTGCACTACGCGACATTAAGATGATATTCGCTTGGGTGGTTTTGGCGATATGAAGCGCCAAGGTTCTACCAATGCCGCCAAAGCCACCCGTGATTAGATAGGTTCCATCAGGTCTGAATGCGGGGGGGCGCGTTTCATCGCGGGTCAGTTCAGACGCTATATAATCCAGCTCAAAACGCTTATTTGCGCGGATTGCGGCGCTATAGTTTCGGGCTGGRGATATAAGATCGGTTAGAATGTCAGCGGCACAATTATCCACCGCCTTTGCCGTCGGTTTACGTTTGGCAGATTGTCCCTGCAACTCAACATCAAGACTGGCGCAGGTCACGCCTGACAGCTCTTTGGGAATGACCCGCAAAGGCCCTGCAAGCGTGGCTTTTTCRGGATAGGCTAGCGGTTCATTTTTGACCTGCACGGCACCTGTGGTCACGCATGTTATGTGCAACGGCGTGGCAATGTTTTCATCGATGATGGATTGGGCCAAAAACAGCAGGGCATAAAAGCCTTGTTCTTGGGTCTTGTGGAAAAAACTACTGCCCGCGCGGTGGGTCTCATCCACTGTTAACAGCCATAAATTGACGATGCGATTAGGCGTAATACCATCGGCGCTGAGGTCTTTGAACAGATTATCAAAACCATCGCGACCCCGTTCGGGGGGGATAATATAGTGATGATCGCCCAGCTTGGCAAAAGCATCGCCCGTATCGACAAGCACCACAGGGTGACCCGCCGCGCGCAAACGATCCGCAATGTTTTGACCGACCCCGACCGTATCATTCAAGATCAACCAAGTCTGCGTATCGGCTTGGTCTAATTCAGTTTCAACATCCAAAATACAATCAGCATATTTGGGCCGCCAAACAGGTTTGTAGCCCCAGTTTTGCACATCATCCGTGCGTGACAGATAGTTTGACACAGAGGGTGCAGTATTTTCCGCAGGCTCGATAAAATAGGATTTATGCTGGAAGGCGTAAGTGGGCAAAGGCACCTTACGCCGCTTTGCATCGCCCCAGATTTGCGACCAGTCAAAATCCACACCGACTGCCCAAGTACGGGCAAGGGCGGTTAGGAAATATTTGTCATCCGCAATGATATCATCGGGATGACGCAGGGTATTGATGACTTGGTTGGGTTCAACAAAATCGCTCATGGCGGTCAGGGTGCAAAGCGTTTTTCCAGGCCCCACTTCGATGAACGCACGGTTGGGTTTTGACGCCAGCGTTTCAATACACTGGGCAAAGAAAACCGTGCCGCGTAGGTGTGCGACCCAATATTCAGGGTCTGTGGCCTCAGTATCTGTCAGATAGGTGCCAGAACGGTTGGAAATAATCGGCAACTTTGGCACGTTTAGCGTGATGGATTGCAGGTATTCACGAAACGTACCTAAAATCGGGTCGAGCATTTTGGAATGCGCCGCAATATCAATTGCAATGCGCTGGGTGGTTATGTCTTTGGCGTCCAGTTGCTTTGCCAGCGCATCAAGCGCGCTATCGGGCCCTGACACGACACATAATTCTGGCGCATTTACACTGGCCAAATCAATCTCGTCACTAAGTAGTTTTTCAACTTGGGCACGCGGCAACGGAATGCTGAGCATCCCACCCGCAGGCACCGTGTCAAACAAGCTGCCGCGCAAATGCACCAGCCCAATGCAGTCTTCAAATGACATCACTCCTGCCACACAAGCGGCAGTGTTTTCACCCATGGAATGCCCCACGAGGGCGGCAGGTTGCACACCCCATGACATCCATAGTTGCGCCAGCGCATATTCAACGATCAAAATCAGCGGCAATTGCACCGATGGTTTTTTCAAACGCTCTTGTGCGGCTTTGGCATCCGCAGGGGCAGGTTGCCACAATGCGCGAATATCGTAATCCAGTTTTGGTGCCAGAATTTCCAACCCCGTGTCCATCCATTCTTGGAATACAGGTTCTGTTTCATACAGGTCTTTGGCCATGTCGACATATTGCGCACCGCCGCCTGGAAACATGAAAACCGCATCGGTATCGGCCCCAAGATATTTATGATTGAATACACGGCGCGGATCATTGTCGCGTAATAATTCGGCGGCATCTTTGTGATCGTTGGCCACCACAACGGCGCGGTGCTCAAAAGCACGGCGTCCCTGTTTCAACGTATAGGCTACATCTGCAAAAGGTTGCGATCCGTCCGCATCCAGATGATCGGCAAGGGCGGCGATATTGCCTGCCAGTGCCGCCTTGTTTTTACCGCTGAGGGCCAATATTTGGAACGGCCAGTCGCTGTCATCGGCGCGGGGCGCAAGTGGCGCTTCTTCCAGCACAACATGGGCATTGGTGCCGCCTACACCCAAAGAATTTACACCCGCACGGCGGTTGTGATCGCGGGGTTTGGGCCAGTCTTTCAGTGTGTCATTGACATAAAACGGACTGTTTTCAAAATCAATTGACGGGTTCGGGGACTCGTAGCCAATGGTAGGGGGCAGTTGTTGATGCTTTAGCGCCAGCGCAGTTTTCACGATGCTGGCAACCCCTGCGGCCGTGTCCAAATGCCCGATGTTGGTCTTGACCGAGCCAATGCCACAGTGGCGCATTTTACTGCCCGATTGGGCGAAAGCCTCGGTGAGGGCGGCCACCTCAATCGGGTCGCCCAGATAGGTACCCGTGCCGTGGCATTCAACATAATCTATCGTGTCGGCGGACACGCCTGACATCACATGGGCGTCGGCGATTGCTTCGGCTTGTCCGTCAACGCTGGGGGCTAAATAGCCCGCTTTTGCCGCGCCATCATTGTTGATCGCACTGCCTTTGATGACACCCCAGATGTGATCGCCATCCGCCAGCGCATCTTCCATACGGCGCAAGATAATCGCCCCCGCACCACTGCCAAAAACCGTGCCTTGGGCGCGGTGATCGAAAGCGTGGCAATGACCGTCGGGTGACAGGATTTCACCGTCTTTGAAAACATAGCCCCGACCGTGGGGCATCTCAATCGTCACACCGCCTGCAACAGCCATGTCACATTCGCCGATCATCAAGGCTTGCGCCGCCATATGCAGGGCAACCAGTGATGTGGAACAGGCGGTCTGAACCGTGATGCTAGGCCCTTTAAGATCGAAGATATGGCTTAGGCGCGTTGATAGAAAATCTTTGTCATTGCCTGTGTGGCGCAATAAAAACATGCCTGTGTCATCGACCAAATCTTTGTTGGAACACAGGTTGAAATAGAAATAACTGCCCATGCCRCAGCCCGCATAAACACCGATCTTGCCGTCAAAGTTTTCGGGAACATGGCCTGCATTTTCAAAGGCTTCCCATGACACTTCCAAAAARCGGCGGTGTTGCGGGTCTAGGATGGCGGCCTCTTTGGGACTAAAGCCAAAGAAATCYGCATCRAACAGTTTGAARTCGTCCAAAATRGCGGCGGCKGGTACGTAGTTTTTRTGATGKAGCAGGGCAGGRTCTTCGCCYGCTTGGCGTAAATCTTCATCGCTSARGCGTTGAATGCTCTCGACCCCGTTGCRCAAATTATCCCAGTATTGCGCCAAAGTTTTAGCGCCTGGTACATGCACAGACATGCCAACGATGGCCACGTCATTTTCGTGGCTTTCAGGATTTTTTAACGCGTCAGTCATACACTTGAACTCATATAATCATTACACACCCCATGATACTGCTGGGTCGATGTAAATCTAATCAAGATTTGCTGTCGAAATTATGGCGTAATTGTTGCTATTTGTATAGAAAACGGCCTTATTTCAGGGGGAAATGCCTAGGATGTGCCAATTTTTGCTARTTCKACAATGGCATCCATATTCATCCAGAGTGCGAGTGCTGCAATAGTGGCACCGATAAGCGCAAAGAAAATATCATGCCACGGATCCCACGCGCCTTGTTGTCGTGCCAGCCAAACCGCCACGGGATAAATYAACAATGTTGCTGCCCCTTGGGCAACCAATGCGCCGATCAAACCGTAATACTGCGCCCCGATGATCAGTGCCGTTACCATAAAAAAAGCTTTGGCCGCACTTAGTACAAAATACCGCCGCGAGTCCCCTGTCGCCAATGCTGACTGGCTATAGGTCAGTACGATCACATTGGGGATTTGCATCACCGCGATCATTACCACAATCGCCCCCGCCGCCTGATACCGATCATCATACATGAACTGCACCAAAATGACGCCCAAGAACGCGAAAATCATCAACATGCCCAGCACACCGCTGGTAAATAAAATCCGCATCTTGCGCAGTTTTTGGTAATTTTCACGCGACGCACTGGGCGGCTTTTCGCGGTAAAGCGGCACCAAAACTTTGTACACGATGTTTGAACTCATCATGATGGGAAAGCTGGCAAGGAAAAACCCGATGTTATAAACCCCAAGGTTCTCGATGCTTAGGAACTTACCCAAAATCATTTTATCGCCCTGCTGAAACAGAAAACTGCACAGCGTGCTTAGGAATATCCATTTGCCAAACTTGATCAATTCCTCTGCCGCGGGACGTTCCCAACGGAAACTGTTTTTATGCCCTGGTAGGAATTTGTTGAACATCCAAAGTTGCGCTAATCCACTGATAATATTGCTAAAAACAAATGCCCAAACGGATTTTGTATAGTAAGCAAAGGCGATTGCCGCGATCACGCCGACGGCTTGGGTGGCGATTTGAATGGTGCTGACACGGCCAAAAATCAAATGCCGATGCGCGGTTTCAACCCGCGTGGGGTTAAATCCCGCAATTAATATGCCGATGCCCGTGACAGGTAGAAGCAGGGCGAGT
>NVSA01000114.1 GCA_002401045.1 Paracoccaceae bacterium | reverse complement strand
AACCAGCAGGACTTCACCGTCGGGCAATTGCCCCATGGTGCCGATGGTTTCGGGGTGACCTGCGTGACCGATCATAACCATTTGCAGACCTGCGCTTGAATGACGGTCGGCTTCTACGTGGACTTTGGACACCAGCGGGCACGTTGCATCAACATAAATCATGTTGCGGGCATCGGCGGCGGCAGGAACCGATTTTGGCACGCCGTGGGCTGAAAAAATAACGGGGCGGTCGTCGGGGCATTCGTCGAGTGTTTCGACAAAGATAGCACCTTTTTCGATCAGGCTATCGACGACATATTTATTGTGAACAATCTCATGGCGAACGTAGACGGGTACGCCCCATTTCTCGATGGCCATTTCGACGATTTTAATCGCGCGGTCGACGCCTGCGCAAAAACCGCGCGGGGCTGCCATGTAAAGATTGAGTTTCTGTTTCATGGGGTAAGCTATGCCATGAAATGCAAATTAAAGAAAAGCCCCAAACAGATGTTTGGGGCTGATCGATTAGTCTTGTTTGTCTTGTTCAAAGTATGGTGCACCACCTTCGTCATCAGGGCGTGGGGGGCGTCCAACAACGTCACGGAGCTCGTCGAGTTCAATAAAGTTGTCCGCTTGGCGGCGTAACTCGTCTGAAATCATCGGTGGTTGTGAGCGAATTGTTGAAACAACAGAAACGCGCACACCTTGACGCTGAAGTGATTCGATCAAAGGACGGTAGTCACCGTCACCTGAAAAGATCACCATGTGGTCGACATGCGGTGCCAATTCCATCGCATTGACCGCCAATTCGATATCCATATTCCCTTTGACCTTTTTACGGCCCATGGAATCGGTATATTCCTTGGCGGCTTTTGTCACCATGGTGAAGCCGTTGTAATTTAACCAATCTACCAAGGGGCGAATTGGAGAATATTCTTCATTTTCTAGTAAGGCAGTATAATAAAACGCGCGCAGTAATTTGCCACGTCTCATAAATTCTGATCTCAACAGTTTATAATCTATATCAAAGCCAAGTGATTTGGCCGCTGCATAAAGATTTGAACCATCAATGAACAAAGCCAATCGCTCATCACGATAAAACATATGGTGTCCCTTTTTTTTATTTTTTTCGTCTTTTGGCTGGTACTATAGATAGATTATGCGTGCTCCATCTGCCCAACCTGAGCGAAAATAGGAATAATTTTGAATGCATCAAGTAGAAAAAGCAAAAACTAACCTAAAGACAGTATTTCTGGCCTTTGGGTCGAACATTTTTGACGATTTACTCAAATCTACCGAACTAGTTAAGGTATCTTACAGGTTGTTATTTAGTGCAGGCGTCAGGATTGTCAAGAAAAGTAAGTTTTATCAAACGCCTGCATTTCCTGCGGGGAAGGGGCCTGATTATATTAACACTGTGGTGTGTGCCGTGACGGATTTGACGGCAGATGAGCTGCTAAAAGTGTTGCACCGTGTGGAAAAAGACTGTGGGCGTGAGCGCAATGCACGTTGGGGCGCGCGATCGTTGGATATTGATCTGCTGGATTACGCAGGGCAGGTTTCACCAGATCGTGCGGGATTTGAGCATTGGCGTGATTTATCGCTGCAAGATCAGCAACTATATTGGCCTGATCAGCTGATTCTACCGCACCCACGGATATGCGACCGCGCTTTTGTGATGATTCCATTGCAAGAGGTCGCCCCCGAGTGGGTGCATCCTGTTACCGATCAGACGGTTTCCCAGCTTTTAGCTAGATTGCCTGTGTCCGATTGCGCGGATGTTCGGTTTTTTGACGGGGCTATTGTGCGGGGATAGGCTCTTGCCAAGGGTAATAAAACCACGTAATACGCGCGTTCAATCAACCCAGCTTTTGGAGTTTTTCATGGCACGTGTCACAGTTGAAGATTGCGTAGATAAAGTAGCTAATCATTTTGATTTGGTGTTATTGGCGGCACATCGTGCGCGCGAATTATCTGCGGGTGCGGAACTTACGATCCCACGTGACAATGATAAGAACCCTGTCGTGGCTTTGCGTGAAATCGCAGAGGAAACACTGACAGCTGAGCATTTGTATGAAGCGGCGATTGAAAGCTATCAAACACAAATCGAAGTTGATGAGCCAGAAGAAGATCAAATGGCGCTATTGATGGGCGAAGAAACAGATGCGGCTGACGATGATATGTCAGAAGAAAATCTGTTGCGTGCGCTCATGGAAGCCCAGGAGATGAAATAAGGACACGTTACCAAATTTTTTGATCCAAAATTTTTGGTACGGCGCCCAGATAAGGAGCAGCCGAAATGATCCCTGTTGAAAAACTTGTCGATCACGTCCTTGCGTATAATCCGAAAGCCAATGTTGCGCTTATTCGTGAAGCTTATGCTTATGGTAAAGCCATGCATGACGGCCAAACCCGTCATTCGGGTGAGCTGTATTTTACCCATCCTATCGAAGTGGCTATTTTGCTGGCAGAGCAAAAGCTGGATGATTCGACGATTATCACGGCGTTGTTGCACGACACGATTGAGGACACGGATGCGACCTATAAAGAGGTATCGCAGAAGTTTGGCCAAGAAATCGCGGTTTTGGTCGATGGCGTCACCAAGCTGACCAATTTGGAATTATCGTCCAAAGATGCCAAGCAGGCGGAAAATGTACGTAAGCTGTTGTTGGCGATGTCCAAGGACGTGCGGGTGATTTTGGTCAAACTGGGCGATCGGTTGCATAACATGCGCACGATCAAACATATGCGGCCTGAAAAGCAGGTGCAAAAAGCACATGAAACCATGGATATTTTTGCGCCTCTGGCAGGGCGTATGGGTATGCAGTGGATGCGCGATGAATTGGAAGACCTGTCGTTTCGGGTGCTCAACCCCGAAGGGCGCAATTCTATTTTGCGGCGTTTTTTGACACTACGCAACCAAACCGAGGATGTGATCCCGAAGATTACCCAAGATATTCGCGAAGTTCTAAATAGTAATAATATTACGGCGGAAGTTGTCGGGCGGGAAAAGAAACCCTATTCGGTTTGGCGCAAGATGCAGGAAAAGGGTGAAGGCTTTTCTCGGCTATCAGATATTTACGCGTTTCGGATTGTGACCGATAATGAGATGGATATCTACCGCACCTTGGGGGCGGTTCACAAACGCTGGACGGCGGTGCCTGGGCGGTTCAAAGATTATCTAAGTCAGCCAAAATCGAATGGCTATCGGTCGGTACATACGACGGTTTCAGGGCGCGATGGCAAGCGGGTGGAAATTCAAATCCGTASMCGKKWKRKRMATNCWWKTGGCYGAAACMGGCGTGGCGGCGCATTGGTCATATAAGGATGGGCAGCGGGTTGAAAATCCTTTTGCGGTTGATCCGTTTAAATGGCTGGCGGCACTGACATCACGTTTTGATGTGACCGAAGAGCATGACCATGAAGAATTTATGGAACATGTGAAACTGGATATGTTCGCYGATCAGGTGTTTTGTTTTACCCCTAAGGGTGAGGTTGTTCAGTTGCCACGCGGTGCTTCGCCAATTGATTTTGCTTATGCTATTCACACCCGTATTGGGTCGGCGTGTGTCGGTGCTAAGGTGGATGGGCGGCGGGTGCCGCTATGGACACGGTTGCGCAATGGGCAGTCGGTTGAAATTACCACGGCTCAAGGCCAACGCCCGCAAGCCAGCTGGATTGATATTGCCATCACGGGGCGGGCAAAATCGGCAATTAGACGTGCTTTGCGCGAAGAACACCGTGAAGGTTTTGCGCGTTTGGGCGGTGAATTAGCGCGTGTGGCACTGGAACATGTNGGCAAGAAAGCCACTGATAAAGCACTGACAACAGCGGCGAAGAAACTGGGTCTTAAGGACAAGGGTGCTTTGCTGGCGCGATTGGGCAGTGCCGAGATGTCTGGGTCTGAACTGGTCGAAGCGCTGTATCCTGAACTGGTGAGCGATAATAACACGCAATCAAGCCAACCAAATGCGAAAATTATTGGCCTGCARGCAGGACAATTCGCCCAGCCTGGTCATTGTTGTCAGCCGTTACCTGGCGAGCGGATTATTGGCATTGCAACCCGCGGCAAAGGCGTGATYTTTCACAAYATTCATTGTGACCGTTTGGCGGATTATGAAGATCAAGCCGAGCGGTGGATTGATCTGCACTGGACAGAAGGTCCCAGTGACTTATCAAGTCATGTAACTGTTGAGGTARCGATGGCAAATGACGCGGGTATTCTCGGTCGTTTGTGTACGTTGATTGGCGAGCAGAACGCAAATATATCAGATTTGCAATTCACCGAAAGAAAACAAGATTTTTACCGAATGATCATTGAATTAGAGGTCCGGGATGTGGAACACCTGAATAATGTAATGACAGCGGTTGAGGCTGATTCGGACGTAGCCGAGGTGAAGCGCACCCCAGGGCGTGCGATGGCTGGTAAAATGGAGCATGTAACGGGTGTTTAAGCGTCGTAATCCAAAGACGTATTGGCAAGCTATTGTCGAATTTATGTACCCGAAAAAAGGGTGGCGACGGGGCATGGATTATATCGGCCACCGTGTTAAGCGCTTGCCTGATACTCCGCATAAAATTGCTATCGGGATTGCCGCTGGCGCGTTCGTGACATTTTCACCGCTGTTTGGTCTGCACGTTTTCTTGGCGTGGGGGCTGGCGCGTTTGGTGCGCGGAAATGCATTGGCGGCGGTGCTGGGCACATTTGTGGGCAATCCGATTACCTTTCCATTCATTGCGACGACATCTTATCAGTTTGGGGTCAAAATATTGGGCCTTCGGGAAAAACGCACGGCGTGGACATCGGTGCGCGATTCGTTTTTTGATGCTTTTGGAACTGTTTGGCAAAACACCAAAGCGCTTTTCGGGGCGACCCCCAGTTCATGGGATGGCTTCGTTGATTTTATGCAAAATGTATTTTTGCCCTATCTGGTTGGTGGCATACTTCCTGGCCTGCTTACGGGGGCGGTGCTTTATTTTGTCACTAAGCCGCTGATTGCGACCTATCAAAAAAGGCGCAGGGCTAAAGTGAAAGAACGTATTGCGCGCAAGAGAGCCACGCAAAAACCGCCAGAGGATTGACGGCGTAACAAGGGTTAAAGTTTATGGACTATTCAGATCAGAAGCTGCGTTTGGGCGTGAATATTGATCATATTGCGACGGTGCGAAATGCGCGTGGTGGGGATTATCCTGATCCGTTGCGTGCAGCATTGCTAGCGCAAGCGGCAGGTGCGGATGGAATTACGGCGCATTTGCGTGAAGATCGGCGTCATATTACAGACGCAGATATCGAAGCGTTGATGGACGGCTTGTCTGTGCCATTGAACTTTGAGATGGCCGCGACGGACGAGATGCAGGCCATTGCGCTACGTCACAAACCCCATGCGGTGTGTTTGGTGCCCGAAAAACGTGAAGAACGCACGACCGAAGGCGGTTTGGAAGTTGCGCGTGAAGAAAACCGATTGGCGCATTTTATTGCCCCATTGCGGGATGTAGGGTGCCGCGTGTCGATTTTTATTGCCGCCGATCAGCGCCAGATTGAAGCGGCGCACCGTATTGGCGCGCCTGTGATTGAGTTGCATACGGGGGCATATTGTGATGCCCATGCCGAAGGGCGGTTTGATGCGCGCGATGCTGAATTGGAACGTTTGCGTGACATGGCAGCTTTTGCCGATGACTTGGGTCTAGAGGTTCATGCCGGGCATGGTTTAACCTATGAAACGGTTGCTCCGATTGCGGCGCTTGCACAGGTGCGTGAGTTAAATATCGGCCATTTCTTGATGGGCGAGGCGATGTTTGTCGGCTTAGAGGCATCAATCCGCAAAATGCGGGCGTTGATGGATGCGGCGCGTTCGGGAAAACCTAGCAAAGCTTGACTAAAGCCTGCGTAACCGCCATTTAGCGGGGCAAGTGAATATAAGGATTTATCATGGCAAACGAGCAATCTGGTGGCGTTATGGAAACGGTTAAAACCGTTGTTAGCGCACTTTTAATTGCAGGTGTTATTCGCACCTTGTTTTTTCAACCGTTCTGGATTCCGTCAGGGTCTATGAAGTCGACACTTTTGGTGGGCGACTTTTTATTCGTGAACAAGATGGCCTATGGCTATTCGCAATATTCATGTCCGTTTGGAATTTGCCCGATTTCGGGGCGGCTGTTTGGCACCGAGCCTGAGCGCGGAGATATTATTGTTTTCAGACATCCAACTCTGGGTGTGGATTACATTAAACGTTTGATCGGCTTGCCAGGCGATAAAATTCAGATGAAAGACGGCGTTTTGCATATTAACGGCACTCTTGCACCACAAGTGGCGCAAAAGACCTTTGTGGAAAGCTATGGCCCGCAAGGCCCGCAACGCCGTACACCTGCGTGCTCAAACGGTGTGGTTGCGCTGGGTAATGAGTGCGAAAAAGAGAGCTTCGTTGAGACGCTACCAAATGGTGTGAAGCACACTGTTTTGAATGTGCGTAAAACCGAGGGTGATAATACGCCCGTGTATAATGTGCCTGCGGGGCATTATTTTTTTATGGGTGATAACCGTGATAATTCTGTTGATAGCCGTTTTGCCCAAGGGGCAAGTGGCGGGGTTGGTTATGTGCCGTTTGAAAACCTTATTGGTCGGGCGGATCGGGTGATTTTCTCATCTGCGGGCGCGCGTATGTTGTATTTCTGGACGTGGCGTGGCAATCGTTTTTTCAAGGGGTTGGATTGAAACTCTCGAAAGAACTGAGTGATTTTTGCACACGATTGGGGCACCAATTTAAGCGCCTTGATTTGCTGATTGAGCTTTTTCTGCAAACCCTTCATGGATTTTTGACAAGTTTTCTGCTTCAAGTTGCTCGTGCAGAACAAATTCGATATCCCGTCGATCGGAAATTACCTGTGCCATGCTAAAATGTCCTCCTGGTGATTTTCTTGGGGTTGTAATATGGTTTGTTTATGTCTTTTCATGGATCTAAATGAATAATGCCTCATTTAATAAAATATGTTTAATGCAGAAAATGTTCCAAAAGCTTCAAAGCGTAAAAGCTGCATTAATTAAGTAAATTAAGATTGTTATATCTTAAAATTCACATTAGTATTTTCTGATGTCTGCTTAAATATCAAAATGAATAACA
>NVSA01000113.1 GCA_002401045.1 Paracoccaceae bacterium | reverse complement strand
ATACCAACCCCGATAGAAATCTCGGGTTTAATCGCGGCACGCGCTTTTTGGGTGCATTGCGCCATTGCCCGTTCCACAGAAATAGATTCAGGCGGCGTACATCCCAGCAGGGCAACGCTTGCAAAAACCAAAGAGGGAACAGGCTTTAAGAGCATTAATAAACCCGTTCTTTCGGAGCAATCTTGGCCATATCAATGCCGCCATCTTCTTGTTTTGTCAGCGGATCAATATGCACGTCACGGTATGACAATTCCACCTTGTGAGCCTCAATACGCGACAGGCTGTGCTTGCGCCAATTCACGTCATCACGATCAGGGTAATCCTCATGGGCATGTGCGCCACGGCTTTCTTTACGTGCCTCAGCGGCGGTAATTGTCGCTATCGCATTTGGCATCAAATTGTCCAATTCCAACGTTTCCATCAGATCAGAATTCCAGATCAAACTGCGATCCGTAACCTTAATATCGGCCATTTTCTTAACAATGCCTTGCATCTTCTCACAGCCCTCGGCCAGTGTTTTATCTGTACGGAACACAGCCGCGTCCTCTTGCATGGTTTTTTGCATCTCTAGACGCAAATCAGCGGTTGAAATGCCGCCGTCCGCATAACGGAAGCCATCAAAACGTGCCATGGATTGTTCCACTGATTTTTTATTCAGCGGCTCATTTGGCGCCTTCGGATCAACAATCTCAGCCGCTTTAATCGCTGCCGCACGGCCAAACACCACCAGATCGATCAAACTGTTCGACCCCAGACGGTTAGCGCCGTGAACCGAGGCACAGCCCGCTTCGCCCACAGCCATAAGGCCCGGCAAAATACGGTCATGATCTTCGGCAGTTGGGTCGAGAACTTCACCCCAATAGTTGGTCGGAATACCGCCCATATTGTAATGCACTGTCGGCAAAACAGGGATCGGTTCTTTGTTCAGATCGACGCCTGCGAAAATCTTGGCACTTTCCGTAATCCCAGGCAGACGTTCAGCCAAAGTTTCAGGCGGCAAGTGGTTCAGGTGCAAATGGATGTGATCCTTATTGGGACCAATCCCGCGCCCTTCACGAATTTCGATGGTCATACAACGCGATACAACATCGCGCGATGCCAAATCTTTATAGGTCGGCGCATAGCGTTCCATAAAGCGTTCGCCTTCCGAGTTGGTCAAATAACCACCCTCGCCGCGTGCGCCCTCGGTGATCAAACAGCCAGAGCCGTAAATCCCTGTCGGGTGGAATTGCACGAATTCCATGTCTTGCAAAGGTAGACCTTGGCGCGCAACCATGCCGCCGCCGTCGCCAGTACACGTGTGGGCAGATGTGGCGCTAAAGAACGCGCGGCCATAGCCACCCGTCGCCAAAACAACCATCTTGGCGTTGAAACGGTGCAAGGTGCCGTCGTCCAATTTCCAAGCAATCACGCCCTGACACCGACCGTCTTCGGTCATGATCAAATCCATAACGAAATACTCAATATAGAATTCCGCGTTATGCTTTAGGGATTGCCCATAAAGCGTGTGCAAAATCGCGTGACCTGTCCGATCCGCCGCCGCACAGGTGCGTTGAACAGAAGGGCCTTCGCCAAATTTCGTAGTGTGACCGCCAAAGGGACGTTGGTAGATTTTACCCTCTTCGGTACGGGAGAACGGCACACCGTAATGTTCCAGCTCATAAACCGCTTTAGGCGCTTCACGCACCAGATATTCCATCGCATCGGTRTCACCCAACCAATCCGATCCTTTGACCGTGTCATACAAGTGCCACTGCCAGTGATCGTTCGGTGTTGTGCCGACATCCATGTTGCACAAKGAGGCSGCAATACCGCCCTGTGCTGCAACGGTGTGCGAACGTGTTGGGAAAACCTTTGTGATACAAGCCGTTTTCAAGCCTTGTTCTGCCATGCCTAGAGTAGCGCGTAATCCCGCGCCCCCTGCACCRACAACAACAACATCATATTCATGATCGATATATTCGTAAGCAGTCATNNNARWMKTCTCCGATCAGGCGCCAAAGGCCATTTTGGCAACCGCAAAWGCGCCCGCRAACCCTATGCCCCAGCATARKARTTTAGTTARAACCAACARCGTCACCAACATGGCTTTGCCGTGGACATAATCAACGATGATTTCCTGTAGGCCACTTGCAAGGTGCATAAAGGTAATCACAATAAAGAGGATCGTAATGATCGCCGAGAACGGGTTTTGGAACGTCTCGACCACTTGTGCATGTGTGCCGCCAAACAAAGGCGCTACTATCCACAAGAAACATAACGTCAAAGGGATCAAAGCCACGGATGTCAGGCGGTTGATCCACCAATCATGTGTACCCTCTTTTGCGGAACCCAGACCGATTACACGGCCGATATCTGTTTTATATTGCATGTCTCAATATCCCCTAGTTCATCGCCAAGCAATAAATGCTTGCGGCTGTTAGAACCAAACTGCCGACAACCAGTGCCCAGCTCCAGAAATTCACAGCTTTCAATCCATAGCCCTTGCCGAAGTCCATAAACAAATGACGAATACCCGCCAAGAAATGGAACCAAAGCGCCCAAAGGGAGCCGAACAAGATCAACAGCCCCARCCAAGAGGTCAAAATACCGTCAACAAATTCGAAATATGTCGGCGAAGTTGATGCGGCGAGTAACCACCAGACGATCAACACAGCTGCCAGCATCATGCCTGCCCCTGCAATACGGTTCACAATAGACGTCACCATACTAATTTGGAGGCGATAAATCGTAAGATGGGGGGATAGCGGGCGATTACCCCGGTTATCATCGGACATATAGACTTCCTTTTCTTTGGCTTTCAAAGCTTCTTAACTGTTATAGTAAAGTTTTCCAAAGTCACAGGGTACACAAGCCCTTTATGCAATAAAACTGCGAATAAAATGCCGCAGTTTAACAAAAAAACCAGCTGTGATCACAAATAACTTGGTTTCAACGACCTTGTGATCACAAATTACCCAACTTTGTATCAGATGAATACTCAGCCACAACATCTTTGGTGACAGCTTGCGCACATCGCATCACACCGCGTGTAGAATCAAACGCGTAGGTTGGGTCGCCATACAACACCCAACCCTTCGATAGCGCCTCACTGACTTTGTGGCAAAAGGCAGATGTGTCATCCTCGGTTAACAGTCGATACGCCTTCACGTGTAGCCCCCCGTAAACGGGTTATAGCCCAGCCAAATATGAACGCCTGATATCACAACGAAGACAACAGCCGAAATCACCAACAGCTTAATATCGCCTTTAATGGGCCCAGGTTCTGGCCGATCCCAAGCGCCCTGTGCGCGGTTGATCAACATCATGGATCCCAAAGCCCAAAAGGTGATGCCACCAAATAAAATCAGCGATGCTTGATCCCCATTGACCAATAAATGTGCGACAGCCCAGACAACGGCACCGCTTAGCATCGGGTGGCGTATCCACGATCGCGCCCGTCCTTTAGACGATCCCATGCCCATCATAATCACCGCAAAAATCATCATCAGATTATTCAAATGTCCGCCCCAGCTTGGCGGGCTATAAACGGCCAGAACATCCGCGCCGCGGTAGCCCACAACCATCAAGATGACAGAAATCAGGATCAAAACAGCGATCACACCGCTTGCGGGGCCTGCGCCTATTTTAGCGGTCATCGCGGTGCGAAAATTCGGGGTAACCCGTTTAAACCAATGAACCGCAATCCACGCTAAAACGCCTATTATAAGTAGTATCATCGACATTATGTATCATCCTTATCTGAAATCTGGCTGGCAACACGCAACATTGCGCGGGCTTGCTCAACATGTAAATTCTCTATCATCTCGCCGTCTAGAACAGCTAGACCTTCGCCCCGTGCTTGCGCCGCCTCAAACGCCGCAATCAGTGCTTTGGCATGAGTAATATCATCGGCATTAGGGCCATATTGCACGTTGGTAATGGCGATTTGCGCAGGGTGGATCAAGGATTTTCCATCAAAACCCAAATCGCGCCCTTGCTGGCAATTGCGCGTCAAACCCTCGCTGTCTTTAAAGTATTTATACACCCCATCGATGCATTTCAGCCCATAAGCCCGCGCTGCAATGATCGCGAGCCCGTAGCTGGTGATCAGCGCATCTTGGCGCGGCGTCATACGTCCGCCTAAATCTTTTAGCAAATCATTTGGCCCCAAAATAATCCCTTCAAGGCGCGGCGATGATCCGCAAATATCAGCTAAATTCATCACTCCGCGCGCGGTCTCAATCATCACCCACAGCTTGGTGTTTTTAGCCTCAGCCATATTTTCCAATGCACGTTCAACCTGCATGACATCTTGGGCAGATTGCACCTTGGGGATCACAATAGCCGCGGGGAAATACTTGCCTATCACCTTGATATCGTTAAGAATCTCACCGCTATCCACACTGTTCACACGGATTAAAGAATTGCGAAAAACGGCATGGCCAGATTGTAAAATATCCGCCACTTTTTGCCGTGCAGCCTCTTTTGCATCCGCCGCCACACTGTCTTCTAAATCCAAGATAATACCATCGCAATCAAGCGTTGTGCATTTTTCCACAGCACGGGCATTTGTTGCGGGAACAAAAAGTAATGAGCGGCTAAGAGACATGTAAACTCCAGCTAAAGTTATGCGTACTACGCACGACATTTAATGCGCACTACGCACGACATTTTACGCGTACTACGCACGACACCTTAAATAGATGTTATTCTTTAAGGTAAACCTTTTGTGCATGAATTCATTATTCTTGAAAGGTACTTCATGTCCCAAGATGCCCTAAACCTAAGCTTTGCGCTGATCACAGGCTTTGCCGCTTTTCTAGCCTTTAGCCAACCAGCCCCTGCCCAAGGTCGCAACTGTGCCCCGCGTGCAAGCCTGATCACACAGCTTAACGAACGCTACGGTGAAAGCTTGCAAAATCAAGGGCTAACACAAACAGGGCGCATGTTTGAAATGTTTGCAGATACTCAATCAGGTAGCTGGACATTGCTGATAAGCCTGCCCAGTGGTCTGTCTTGTATTGCCGCCGTTGGGCGCAACTTTGAACGTGTGGATCACCCCTCAGGCCAAGGTGCTTAAAGCCCAATTTATTCCCGCAATTCGTCACATGCTTTCGCTTTACGTTGTTTCTGACTTGCCCTTGCTATTTAAAATCGCTACCCATTTTCCCGACATCAACATGTAGGAGAGATGAACTATGGCGAGAGCAAAAATTGCACTGATTGGTTCTGGTATGATTGGCGGCACGCTGGCACATTTGGCGGCGCTAAAAGAACTTGGCGACATTGTATTGTTCGACATTGCAGACGGTATTCCACAAGGTAAAGCTTTGGATCTAGCCGAAGCAGCCCCCGTAGATAAATACGATGCTAAATTGTCTGGCACAACAGACTACGCCGGCATCGCTGGCGCAGACGTATGCATCGTGACAGCTGGTGTTGCACGCAAACCAGGCATGAGCCGCGACGATTTGTTGGGCATCAACCTGAAAGTTATGAAATCCGTTGGCGAAGGCATTGCGAAACACGCGCCAGACGCCTTTGTGATCTGTATCACAAACCCGCTAGACGCGATGGTTTGGGCTTTGCAAAAATTCTCTGGTCTTCCCAAAAATAAAGTTTGCGGCATGGCTGGTGTTTTGGATAGCGCCCGCTTCCGTTGCTTCTTGGCAGAAGAATTCGACGTATCTGTAAAAGACGTCACAGCCTTTGTTTTGGGTGGTCACGGCGACACAATGGTGCCGCTAGAGCGCTATTCAACCGTTGCAGGTATTCCTTTGCCTGACTTGGTAGACATGGGTTGGACAACACAAGAGAAACTAGACGCAATCATCCAACGCACACGCGATGGTGGTGCTGAAATCGTTGGTCTGTTGAAAACAGGGTCTGCTTATTACGCCCCTGCCGCATCAGCAATTGAAATGGCACAAGCCTACCTAAACGACCAAAAACGCCTGTTGCCTTGTGCAGCGGCACTAACAGGTCAATTTGGTAAATCAGACATGTATGTCGGTGTGCCAACAGTGATCGGTGCAGGCGGAATTGAGCGCATTGCAGAGATCAAATTGACCAAAGAAGAACAAGCTATGTTCGACAACTCAGTTGAAGCTGTTGAAGGTCTGATGGACGCTTGTCGCGCAATCGACAGCTCTTTGGGCTAAGGCTTACTAAGATTCGTTTTTAAGGGCGGTTTCGTAAAATACGGGATCGCCCTTCTCTTTTGTGATCACATAAAATAAACGTGTGATCACAAAACAAAACTTTTCCCGCATTTGTCGCTATTGCTGGATATTTTCGCTTCTACAAAACGAAATCCTCTGCCACACTGTCGCTCGAACAGCTTACCACCAGAGGGGTCTCTATCCATGAATATCCACGAGTACCAAGCCAAACAACTACTAAAGGCTTACGGCGCGCCAGTTTCCGAAGGCCGCATTGTTATGAATGCAAGCGAAGCGAAAGCCAAAGCAGGCGAAATGGGCGGACCTCTTTGGGTTGTAAAAGCTCAAATCCACGCAGGCGGACGCGGCAAGGGTTCTTTTAAAGAAGCCGAAGCAGGCGAAAAAGGCGGCGTGCGTTTAGCATTTTCAGCAGAAGAAGCAGCCGAAGAAGCTAAAAAGATGTTGGGTCGTACATTGGTTACGCACCAAACGGGTCCCGCTGGCAAAGTGGTCAACCGCGTCTACCTAGAAGACGGTTCAGAAATTGAAAAAGAGCTTTACTTGGCCGTATTGCTTGATCGCGAAACATCGCGTGTTTCATTCGTAGCCTCTACTGAGGGCGGCATGGACATCGAAGCCGTTGCCGAGAACACACCTGAAAAAATCCTATCTTTCACAGTTGATCCTGCCGCAGGCTTTTCAGCCTACCACGGCCGCCGCGTTGCTTTTGCACTTGGCCTTGAAGGCAAGCAAATCAAACAATGCGTTCAATTGATCGGTCAATTGTACAAAATGTTCACTGAAAAAGACATGGACATGCTGGAAATCAACCCGTTGATCGTTACAGACACGGGCGATCTAAAATGCCTAGACGCCAAAATGGCATTCGACGGCAACGCTTTGTACCGTCACGCAGACATTGTTGAATTGCGCGACGAGACCGAAGAGGATCAAAAGGAAATCGAGGCGTCAAAACATGATCTGGCCTATATCGCTTTGGATGGTGAAATTGGCTGTATGGTGAATGGCGCTGGTTT
>NVSA01000112.1 GCA_002401045.1 Paracoccaceae bacterium | reverse complement strand
ACAAAGAACTTCGACCTTGGCCTTTACCGCCGCTTCAACATCGGCATTGCCTTCTTCGCCATTGCTGGCCAACCCATCAACAACTTCGACGATCAAATCACCGATTAAGCGAAACTCAGCCTCAGCGAAACCGCGTGTGGTACCCGCAGGGGTGCCCAGACGAATGCCAGATGTGACCATCGGTTTTTCTGGATCAAACGGAATGCCGTTTTTGTTACAAGTGATATGGGCGCGACCCAGTGCTTTTTCTGTCGCGTTGCCTTTGACGCCTTTAGGGCGCAAATCAACCAACATCAAATGCGTGTCCGTGCCGCCTGATACGATATCAAGACCACCCTTCATCAACTGGTCTGCCAAAGCGACTGCATTGGCGCGCACTTGTTTCTGATAGGATTTAAACTCAGGACGCAAAGCTTCGCCAAAGGCCACAGCTTTCGCCGCAATCACATGCATCAACGGGCCACCTTGAATACCTGGGAAAATCGCAGAGTTGATTTTCTTGGCAATCGCCGCATCATTGGTCAAGATCATACCACCGCGTGGGCCGCGTAGGGTTTTATGCGTGGTCGTGGTAACAACATCGGCATGTGGGAATGGGCTAGGGTGTTCACCCGCCGCAACCAGCCCTGCGAAATGCGCCATATCCACCATCAAAATGGCATCAACACTATCAGCAATTTTGCGCATTTTGGCAAAATCCACCTGACGTGGAATGGCAGAGCCACCCGCGATAAGCATTTTAGGTTTATGCTCGGTGGCAAGCGCTTGGATTTCATCGTAATCGATAAGGCTGTCTTGTTTACGCACACCGTATTGGATGGCGTTGAACCATTTGCCCGACTGGTTTGGCTTGGCGCCGTGGGTCAAGTGACCGCCCGCATCCAAAGACATGCCCAAAATCGTGTCGCCTGGTTGCAAGAGCGCTGTATAGACACCTTGGTTGGCTTGTGACCCTGAGTTTGGTTGCACATTTGCGAACTCACAGCCAAATAATTCCTTGGCGCGTTCAATGGCCAAGGTTTCGGCCACATCCACATATTGGCAGCCACCATAATAGCGACGCCCCGGATAGCCTTCGGCATATTTGTTGGTCATTACAGAACCCTGCGCCTGCATAACAGCCTTGGATACGATGTTTTCCGAGGCAATCAATTCGATCTCATCGCGCTGGCGACCAAGCTCATTGGTGATAGAGCCAAAAATTTCTGGGTCACGGCTGGAAAGTTCTTCGGTAAAGAAACCTGTGTCACGTACGGTCGTCATGCAACGCACTCCTATGATGCTAATGGATATCAAATCTGGCTCTGTCCTATTTCATAGCTTTTGTCTATGAAAGTGGTAAAATGACAAACGCGACGTCTTGTAGGGCGTAAATCGCGATTTTTTTCTCTTATCAGGAACGTTTCCACCGATAAGAAACGTGAAGTTAAGGAAAGTCTGGTTATGAGTGCAAAGAAAATCTGTTTTTTGGCAAGCCGCGCGGATAAAGCGCAAGCTGCTTTAGAACAACTTAGCGCGCAATATGGCAACGTCTCGATGGAGGCGGCGGACGTGATTGTGGCCTTGGGCGGCGACGGTTTGATGTTGCATACGTTGCACGCAACCGAACATCTAGGGATACCTGTTTACGGCATGAACCGTGGCTCGGTTGGGTTCTTGATGAATGAATATGGTGAAGATGGATTGCTTGAGCGCCTTGATGCGGCAGAGGAGGCGGTCATCCGTCCGCTCAGAATGATCGCTGAATGCGCGGATGGATCAAATGTGACAGCGCTGGCCATTAACGAAGTGTCTTTGCTGCGGGCAGGGCCCCAAGCCGCCAAGTTGAAAATCCTGATCGACGGGCGGGTGCGTCTGGAAGAACTGGTTTGTGACGGCGCGCTGGTTTCAACACCTGCGGGATCAACCGCCTATAACTATTCCGCACATGGTCCGATCCTGCCGATTGGCGCGGAAATTCTGGCGATGACACCGATTGCGGCGTTTCGCCCGCGCAGATGGCGCGGTGCCTTATTGCCGATGACCGCAACTGTGCGCTTTGAGGTGTTAGAGCCAGAAAAACGCCCCGTGTCTGCTGTGGCAGATAGCACTGAGGCGTCAGATGTTCTGGCCGTCGAAATTTCCAGTGCGACCGATGTAGAGCATCGGATTTTATTTGATCCGGGTCACGGGCTAGAAGAGCGGTTGATCCGCGAACAATTTGTATAAACATTACACGAGGCAGATATGGCATTAACCGTTCGACAGCAAACCAGCTATTGGGGCATCGGAACCCTTGTTCTAATCGTCGCCCTATGGGTTTTGGGCGATGTGATCTTGCCCTTTATTACGGGCATGGCAATCGCCTATTTTCTCGATCCAATTGCGGATCGATTAGAGGCCATGGGGCTTAGTCGGATTGCATCAACAGCCATAATTACGGTTGTTGTGGTGGTGATCGGGGTCTTATTGATGATCTTGTTGGTGCCCTTGTTAGTCGAACAATTGATCGCCTTGATAAAGGCGGTTCCCAGCTATTATGAAAGCTTGCAAAATATACTGACAAAGCGTTTTCCCAGCATTTTGGAAGAAGGCTCATCGTTGCAGCGTGCTTTGCAATCTTTTGGTGAGACCTTTCAGGGCCAAAGCGGCAAAGTCGCCAATGCTTTGCTAGCCTCTGCCTTTTCAATCTTGGACGCGGTGATCTTTATCGTCGTCGCCCCCGTTGTCGCGTTTTATATGTTGCTGGACTGGGACCGTATGGTGGCCGTTGTCGATGGCTGGTTGCCGCGTGACCATCTTGAAACCCTGCGCGGATTAGCCCGTGATATCGACAAAGTTCTAGCGGGTTTCGTGCGTGGACAACTGACCGTTTGCACGATCCTAGGCGCATTTTATGCCATTGCCCTCATGGCGGTTGGTTTGCAATTTGGCCTGATCGTTGGGCTGATTGCAGGGCTGTTTACCTTTATTCCTTACATAGGGTCGGTCATTGGCGGGCTGCTCTCCATCGGTTTGGCCTTGTTTCAGTTCTGGGACACACCTGAATGGATCGTTGTTGTCGCTGTCATCTTTGTGGTCGGTCAAATGGTCGAAGGCAATATTTTGACCCCTAAATTGGTGGGCAGTTCTGTTGGCCTGCACCCTGTATGGCTGATGTTTGCGCTCTCTGCATTTGGCTCTTTGATGGGTTTCACAGGTCTGTTGGTAGCCGTGCCTGTTGCGGCCTGTCTGGGGGTGTTTCTCCGCTTTGGTATTGGTCAATATCTGGGGGGGAAACTGTATAAAGGCGCGCCTAAACCCAAAGCCAAGCCTAAACCCCGTAAGACAAAGCGCACATAAATGCCTGAACAACTGATTTTTGATTTACCGTTGCAAACGGCCTTTGGGCGCGATGATTTTTTYGTATCYTCTGCCAATAAACTGGCGGTGGATATGTTGGAGGATTGGACTGCCTGGCCGCGTCATAAACTGATTTTATGCGGTGCYAAAGGGGCAGGGAAATCCCACCTTGCATCGATCTGGGCCGAGGCCACAGGGGCGCACTGTGTCAGTGCMAAAGCACTGGCCTATGAACGCTTGGAAACCTTGGCACAACACGCGGTTGTGGTCGAAGACATTCACCAAATTAGCGGCGATCGGGATGCCGAAGAGGCGTTATTCCATCTGCATAATCTGGCACAAGAAAACGGGTATGCTTTGCTGATGACCAGCCTRAAACCTGCGMCCGATATCACCCTTAGCTTAGCTGATCTTGAAAGCCGTCTGGGCGCGACCCAATTGGTGACGTTGAACCCGCCCGATGACATGTTGCTCAATGTCGTGCTGATTAAACTGTTTACCGACCGCCAGATGCAGGTTGATCCTGCCTTGGTGGGGTATCTATCCAAACGCATGGARCGKTCTTTTGACTTTGCAGGTCGKWTGGTGAARTCGTTGGATCAAGCTTCGTTAAAGGGGCAAAAACCTGTGACAAAACGATTGGCAGGGCAGGTCTTGGAGGGTCTTTTAGACCAAGACCGCAGATAATATGGCAGACCGCATGATAGATGCAGATTTTTTGAACGCGGCACTCCCTGCACCCAGTGTTTTGGCAAACGCTGATTTGGAYGGGCCGAGGCGTTTCTTCAATCGTGAAYTGTCMTGGCTGGCCTTTAATACCCGTGTTCTGGAAATTGCCGAAAACACCGATAYACCTCTGTTTGAACGTYTGCGCATGTTGTCGATTAGYGCCAAAAACCTCGATGAATTCTTTGTGGTGCGGATCGCGGGGCYGGAACGTCTGGCGCGGGCGGATAACCATGAACGCACGCTCGATGGGCGTACACCGCAAATGCAGTTGCAAGAGGCGGAAGTCTTGACCGCCGATATGATGGCGCGCCAGCAGATTTGTTGGGGGAATTTACGCTCAGAAATGGCCGCGCAACAGATCAAAGTTGTAGACCCACACAGCTTTGATAAAGCAGACACAGCCCAGCTTGAAAACATATTTATTGAGCGGGTCTTACCGCTGTTACGCCCTATGCAGGTCAACGAAAAGCATCCTTTTCCGTTTATACCCAACGCAAATTTGACGCTGGCTTATCGTTTACGCAGGGCAAAATCCACGCAATCGATTGATGTGTTTCTGGCCGTGCCGCGTCACGTAAAAGCAGCCTATCACATTTATAACGATGCCCAAGGCAGTGCCCAGATTGTCTTAGTCCAAGATATGATCGACATGTTTTTGAAAATGTTGTTTCCCAAATGCGAAGTCTTGGAAAAATCTACCTTTAGGTTGTTGCGCGACAGTAATATTGAAATCCATGAAGACGCTGACGATATGATCGGGCAGTTTGAAACCGCGCTGCAACAACGTTCGCGCGGGGATGTGATGCGGCTGTTTCTCTCTGGGGATGCGACATCCGAGCTTAGTGCGGTAATCATCCACGGCACAGGGGCGCGATTGGATGATGTAAGCTTTGGTGATGGCACGCTGAACCTTGCGGATTATTCTGATCTGATTAGCAAACAGCATCCTGATTTTTTATGGCCTGAATTCAAAGCCCGCCAGCCCGAACGGGTGCGGGACTTTCAGGGCGATATTTTTGCCGCGATCCGACAAAAAGACATGCTTTTGCATCACCCTTACGAGTCGTTTGATATTTTCATCGATTTCCTGCGCCAAGCCGCCGCTGATCCTTATGTCTTGGCAATTAAGCAGACCTTGTACCGCACATCGTTCGAGTCGCCGATTGTTGAAGCCTTGATCGATGCGGCGCGGGCTGGCAAAAACGTCACGGCGATGATTGAGCTGAAAGCCCGCTTTGATGAGGCCGCAAATATTCGCCAAGCGCAATTGTTAGAACAGGCAGGCGCACAGGTTGTCTACGGTGTGCCAAGCCTGAAAACCCATGCTAAAGTGGCCACAGTGTTGCGCCAAGAGGGCGAYGATCTGGTGGCCTATAATCACATCGGCACGGGGAATTATCATCCGCTGAACGCTAAGGTCTACACCGATTTATCACTGTTTACCTGTAATAAGGCCATCGCGCGCGATGCGACGAAATTCTTTAATTAYGTCTCAGGCGGGATTGAACCCAAAGGGCTRGARGCGATGTATATYGCGCCTAAAAACCTGAAATCCAAACTGCTCAAACGCATTGCGCGTGAAGCCGATCATGGGGATCGCGGGCGCATTTGGCTCAAAATGAACGCGCTTGTCGAAGATGAAATTATYGATGCACTTTATACCGCGTCACARGCAGGGGTTAAAATCGATCTCATCGTGCGCGGCATCTGCGCTTTGCGCCCTGGTATCAAAGGGCTGTCCGAAAATATTAGGGTYAAATCCATCGTCGGGCGCTATCTTGAACATGCGCGGATCATGTGTTTTGGCGACGGGCACGGGCTGCCTTCCAAAAAATCACGGGTGTTTATCAGCTCGGCGGATTGGATGTACCGCAACATGGGCAAACGGATTGAGACCATGGTCGAGATCAGCAATAAAACGGTTCATGACCAAATCTTGACCCAGATCATGGCGGCTAATYTGGCAGATCAGGCCAACTCTTGGATGTTGTTGCCAGATGGTCGCTACCACAAGCACAACAGGACAGATCAGAATTTGTTCGACTGTCACCGTTTTTTTATGGAACATCCCAGCCTGTCAGGGCGTGGTTCTGTCGGGGCAAAAGACGTGCCACAGCTTGGCCATAGTGATGCTGAATAAGGCCGTGAAACTTAGTAGCCCTTAGTCCTTGTTTCGCAATTGCCCTAGGCGCATAATTCACTTAGACATTAGGCTAATAACCACTAGTCGGAGCTTTGCACGCCATGCGCATGACACGTTACTTTTTGCCCATCTTGAAAGAAAACCCAGCTGACGCACAGATTGTCAGCCATCGGTTGATGCTACGTGCGGGGATGATTAAACAATCTTCTTCGGGGATTTATTCGTGGTTGCCTATGGGCTTTAAAGTTCTGCGCAAGCTTGAAAATATTGTGCATGAAGAACAGCTACGCGCAGGTCATAACGCGATGTTGATGCCAACTTTGCAATCGGCGGATTTGTGGCGTGAAAGTGGGCGTTATGAGGACTACGGCGAAGAGATGTTGCGCATCACGGATCGTCACGGCCACGACATGCTCTACGGCCCGACCAATGAAGAAATGATCACTGATATTTTCCGCTCACATGTGCGATCTTACAAAGACCTGCCCATGACGCTTTATCATATCCAGTGGAAATTCCGCGACGAGCGTCGTCCCCGTTTTGGGGTGATGCGCGGACGTGAGTTTTTGATGAAAGACGGCTATACTTTCGACGTTGATAAAGCCAGCGCGATGCACGCCTATAACCGTCATTTGGTCAGCTACTTGCGCACGTTTGAACGGATGGGATTGCAAGCCATTCCTATGCGCGCTGACAGTGGGCCGATTGGCGGCGATGATACCCATGAATTCTTGGTGCTGGCCGATACGGGCGAAAGCGAAGTGTTTTATGATAGTGATATCTTGAACTTAACCCTTGGGGATCGTGCCGTTGATTATGACAACGTGGACGAATGCGCAGGTATTATGACCGAATGGACAGCGCCTTATGCCCGCACCGATGAGACCCATGACGCGGCATTGTTTGAGGCGGTTCCGGCAGAGCGCCGCAAGGCGTCACGCGGCATTGAAGTCGGGCAAATCTTCTATTTTGGCACCAAATATTCGGATGCGACGAAGGCGAATGTTGTCACATCTGACAGCAAGCAAATCCCTGTGCATAT
>NVSA01000111.1 GCA_002401045.1 Paracoccaceae bacterium | reverse complement strand
GCCGATGAAATCAGCCCAGATAGCTGTCGTTTGTGGGACATTAAAACAGGCGAAAAACTGGACAAAGATGTCTTTCGCCGTGATTTGGGTAATCTTACCGACGCCTATTCAGAAGTTGCCAAAAGATTGGGTCTTTTGCCCAGAACAGGTGCCAAAGGCGCACCGAAACTCGTTAAATAAGGAATATCACTATGAAAGCGCGCGTACATGTAACCTTGAAGAATGGTGTTCTTGATCCGCAAGGTGCCGCTGTGCGCCATTCGTTGGGATCGCTTGGTTTTGAAGGCGTTGAACGCGTTCGCCAAGGTAAAGTCATCGAATTGGAACTGACAGAAACGGATGCGACAGCGGCTCGCGCCCAAGTCGAAGCCATGTGTGAAAAGCTGTTGGCCAACACAGTGATTGAAGATTACACGGTGGATATTTTGGTGGATATTCTATAATGCGCGCCGCTGTTATCCAGTTCCCAGGCTCAAACTGCGACCGCGATATGGCGGTGGCTTTTGACCAAGTTACAGGTCGTAAGGGTGCGACCCAAATGGTTTGGCACAAAGACAGCACTTTGCCTGATAATATTGACGTCATCGGCGTGCCAGGTGGGTTTTCATTCGGTGATTATTTGCGCTGTGGCGCGATTGCGGCGCGCTCGCCAATCATGCGTTCTGTGATCGAATTTGCCAATAAAGGCGGCTATGTTTTAGGCGTGTGCAATGGCTTTCAAGTGTTGACCGAAAGCGGTCTACTACCAGGGGCTTTGATGCGTAACGCGCAGTTGAAGTTCGTCTGCAAAGACGTTGATCTTAAAATAGAAACTACAGATTGTGATTTTTTGCGCAGCCATCAAAAAGGCGATGTTGTCAGCTACCCTGTRGCMCATCACGAGGGTAATTATGCGGCCAATCCAGAAACCCTAAAAGCGCTTCATGCTGAGGACCGTATTGCTTTGACTTACGTCAACAATCCAAACGGTGCTGTGGATGATATCGCGGGAATTCTGTCGCCAAACCGCCGCGTGCTGGGCATGATGCCCCACCCTGAACGCCTAAATGATGCTCAATTGGGCGGCACAGACGGTTGTGGCTTATTTCAATCCATCGCAGGCGCGCTAGTTTCAGCTTAAAGCAAAGTTTACAATCATTTTACTTGAGCAGACCCGCCCCTGCCCGTAATAGTTTAGCATGGCATCCGACACACCACCGACGGGCAATTTGCGCTCTATTCCCACCAACGTAATGGTTCGCCTTGGCGCTGTCCTATTGATGTTCACCGCAATCGTGGTGATCTGGCTGAGTAACTTGTATTTCACCCAGCTTTTCACCCAATCCACACGGGTTAATGCGGAACGTCAGTTGTCGCTCTATAGCGGGCGCATTATCAGTGACTTGCAACGCAATGCAGTTGTGCCGTTATTACTAGCCCGTGATACCACCCTCATTTCCGCGCTTAATACCAATGATTTTGTCGCGACGTCACAGCATCTTATCAGCTATCACAATGATATCGGTGCCAAAAAGATTTTCCTATTGGACTTTGGTGGACGGGTTGTTGCCACAAGTGATCGCAAAGAGCTGGGTATCGCGTTAAAAGATAAACCTGTCTACGTCTCTGCTATGCGGTCAAGTGATACGGTGTTTAGCAGTTTTGAAAGCGATGCAGGACTGCGGGGATATTACTTTTCGCGCAGGCTTCTTAGCGGTCAAGAAACTGTTGGTGTGATCGTGGTCGAGGTGGATTTAGACAGCCTGTTTGATACGTGGTCAAAGAATAACGCGACCTTGATTGTGACCGACAGTCAGGGCGAGATTTTTCTGTCTACCGAACGGCAATTCAGAAACCAAACCCTCACCGAAGCCTTATCAAACCAACCCGTTTTGACAACGATGGAACGCGCGTTGCGGGCCACGGGGGAATGGAGCGGATCTGTCGCCGACGCCTATATTCGCGGACAACCTTTGTTCAAGTTTGACGAAAAAATACCGTTCCAAGGTTGGACAATTGTCTATCTGGCCTCGTTTGAAGCAATCCGTGCACGGGTCAACGGCATTTTGGCGCTCGAAGTGATGGCCTATGCCATGCTGTTTGCCTTTATGTTTTATATATTGTCACGCCGTGCGACACGTAAGTCTTTCTTATTCCAAGCGGAATCCGAAGAACTACGCCAGCTTAACGACCGTCTAACCCGTGAAATTTCACAACGCGAAGAAGCTGAACGTCACTTACAAGTGGCAGAACAAAGCTTGGCGCAAAGCTCAAAGCTGGCCGCTTTGGGCGAAATGTCGGCGGCTGTGAGCCATGAATTAAACCAACCATTGGCCGCGATGCGCACCTATTTAGCGGGGGCAAAGCTGTTGTTAAAACGCCGCCGTCCCGAAGAAGCCATGTCTAGTTTTCAGCGGATTGATGATCTGATCGACCGTATGGCCGCGATTACCAAACAGTTGAAATCCTATGCCCGCAAAGGCAGTGATGAGCTGTATCCTGTGGATATGCGCGCCGCCATTCAGGGCAGTCTATCGATGATGGCACCGCAATTGGGGCAGTTGGAAATTGAGCTGACCGAAACCCTGCCCAATCATCCTGTGATGGTGATGGGCGATGCGGTTAGGTTGGAACAGGTGATTGTGAACCTGTTGCGCAATGCGATTGATGCGATGAAAATACAAAGCGATAAGCAGTTGGATATTTTGTTGGTGGCGGGTGAAATGGCACGGCTTAGCATTCGCGACAACGGGCCTGGCATTGATGATTTGGACAGTTTATTTGAACCATTCTACACCACAAAACAACCCGGTGACGGTGTTGGGCTGGGCTTGGCGATCTCATCTGGGATTGCGTCTGATTTAGGTGGGCGACTTCTTGCCAGAAATGCCACGCCTACGGGGGCTGTCTTTGAATTTGAACTGCCTTTGATACAACAGGACAACCAAATAGCGGCGGAGTAAGCCATGCCTGAGCAGATTAAAATTGCCATCGTTGATGACGAACAAGACATGCGCGAAAGTATTTCGCAGTGGTTGACCCTATCGGGCTACCGCACGGTGACTTATCCCAGTGCAGTTCATGCGCTCAAAGAAATTGATGCGGATTTTGCAGGGATTATTATCTCGGATGTTCGGATGCCTGAAATTGACGGTATTCAGTTCCTCAAAAAAGTACAAAGCATCGACAATACCATCCCGATGATCATGATTACGGGGCATGGCGATGTGACCATGGCGGTTGATGCGATGCGCATTGGTGCCTTTGATTTCTTGGAAAAACCCTTTAATCCCGAACGCATGGCCGAATTGGCAAAACGCGCGGTTTTGATGCGTCGTTTGACGCTGGATAACCGTACTTTACGCCGTGAATTGTCTGACGGGACTGTTTTATTGCGCAAATTAATGGGGTCTAGCCCGATTATGGAACGTCTGCGCGAAGACATTTTAGACCTCGCCCAAGCGGACGGTCATATCTTGATTGTGGGCGAAACAGGCACAGGCAAAAGCCTGATTGCCCACGCCCTACATGCTTGTGGATCGCGACAAGGTAAAAAGTTTATTACGGTGAACTGTGCGGCCTATACCGAGGATGAACTCTCAAAACGGTTGTTTGGTCCTAATGAAGATGCCACGCCGTATTTAGAGGCCTCATTGGGCGGCACGCTGTGTCTGGAAGATATTGAAAGCTTGCCCGCATCAGTGCAGGCCAAGTTGTTGAATGCGATTACAGAGCATGATCGCGGCGAGACCTCGCAGTTGCGGATTATTGCGATTTCAAATGAGCCTGACCCGAATAATTCGCTGGATCAATTATTGCGCCAAGACTTGTATTTCAGACTGGCCGCGATGCAAATCACCCCGCCGCCGTTGCGGCAACGCGGTGAGGATATTTTAGCGCTGTTCACCCGTTATACCGAAAACTTTGCCGAAGAATACGGCTGCGATCAGCCCGAAGTATCGGCTGAGGATGCGGCGAAACTTTTGCAAGCGCCCTGGCCTGGAAATATCCGTCAGTTGATTAATCTGGCAGAACGCACGGTTTTGCAAAGCCGTCGCGGATCTTATTCTATATCGGGTCTTTTGATGGCCGATGGCGACGCGGAAACCCCTGATGTGGTTGAGGATGGCAAGCCGTTAAAAGAGCATGTTGAGGCCTTTGAGCGGATGTTGATCGACAACACGATGCGGCGTCATAAAGGCTCTATTCAATCGGTGATGGAAGAGCTGAAATTACCACGTCGGACGTTGAATGAAAAAATGGCCAAATACAGTTTGTCGCGGTCGGATTATGTGGGGTGAACTGCCGCAAGCGCGACTTCCAAATCGCCATAGCCTGTAAACCGGCGTTCTAGGGGTAGTCCCATTTTGGCGGCAATTACGATAGCTTTGGCGTCTAGGTCGGGGTTGTTGGTTTGGGCTTGGTAGACCAGTTTGGTGTAATTGCCAAAATAGGTGTCGCGCAGTTCTGGGTGGCGATCTAGCCCCATGGGTTTCCATACGAAAGCGTCGAATTGATTGACCAGAAAATCGGTCAAATAAAACGCGGTGATTTCATCGACAGAGGTTTCGGCAAAGCGATCATTACCCTCATAAAAACTATAGCAATGCGGGCCTGGGATCATTTCAACGCCCAGCTCTGCACATTTGGCCTGCAAGCCGCCCCCTGTTCCGCAATCGGCGTAGGCGACAAAGATGGTGTCAAAATCCGCACGGAATTTCAGCACGGCTTTCTCAACCTCTTGGGTGATTTTATCGGGGTAAAGGTGCAATTTTGCGGGCAGACAATGCAGATGCAAATGATCCCAACCGTTCAGGTCAATCAGCGCCTGAATTTCACGCGCCAAGGCCCCACAAGCAAGGATCAGTTGCGACTTCATGCCCGTAACTTTTGAATTTTTMGCGCTAACCTAGCCCCCAACATGGTGATCAATAGACCTGACAGAACCACGAGGAAGCCAAGGGTTTCGTAGGCTGTCAGTTCTTCGCCCAAAACGATGACACCCGTGATGGTRCCGACAATCGGGATCAGTAATGCAAAGGGTGTCACGGTGGAGGCRGGGTAGCGGTTCAGCAAGCTGGTCCACAAAGTATAGCCCAGTAACGACGACAGGATTGCGACGAAAAACACAGAKCCCCAGCCCTTAAATGTCATGGCTGAAAAGATACCGATTGGGTCAGAACTTTCAAAGAAATACGAGAATATGAACATTGGTACGATCGGCACCAAACCAGCCCAGACAACCACGCCGAGCGGATCAACGGGCGGTAGACGGCGCACAATGGTGTTGCCAAAGCCCCATGACAATCCAGCTAATAGCGTCAAGATAAGACCGTAAAGTGTGATGTTACTACCTGAAAACACTGCAAAAATGCCAAATCCGATGACAGCTATCACGATGCCGAGTATTTGGTATTTAGAGACTTTTTCACCCAGTAAGATATAGGATAGCAGGATGGTGAACGGTACTTGAGATTGCAATAAGATTGAGGCTAACCCTGATGAGATATCGGCACGCATGGCGGCAAACAACAAACCGAATTGTAGCGCGGACATAAACAGGCCGATGCCAAAGACATTCAGCCATGATGTCTTTGGTGGTTTGATAAAAAATACCAAAGGGAACGCCACGATCAAAAACCGTAACGCGACAAAGAAAAACGGTGGCATTTCATCCAAGCCGAATTTCATCACTGTGAAGTTTGACCCCCACAGCAAGATGATAATTAAGGCTAAGCCAATATCTTTAAGTTTCATAAGCTACATCCCTAGGCGTGTATTAAGGGGTGTTATGCCCCGACTTGATTGTGTTTTTTAGCCATCAGTTCTTTGGCAGTCTCCACAGCGACGGCGGCGTCAGAGCAATAGGCGTCAGCACCAATGGCGGCACCAAATTCGGCATTTAGAGGCGCGCCTCCACATAGGACGATATAGTCGTCTCGGATGCCTTTCTCGACCATCGTATCGATTACGATTTTCATGTAAGGCATGGTTGTGGTCAGCAATGCCGACATACCAAGAATGTCGTATTTACCGCTTTCAAGCTCACCAAGATAGCCCTCAACAGCGTTGTTGATGCCCAGATCGGTAACATCAAACCCTGCCCCTTCCATCATCATGGTGACAAGATTTTTGCCGATGTCGTGAATGTCGCCTTTGACGGTGCCAATGACCATCGCACCCAGACGCGGCGCGCCTGTCTCGATCAACAGCGGCTTCAAGATCGACATGCCGCCCTTCATCGCCCCTGCGGCTAACAGAACCTCTGGCACGAATAAGATACCGTCGCGGAAATCGTCGCCAACAACGCGCATGCCTTCGACCAAAGCTTTGGTTAGGATGTCGTAGGGCAACCATTTGCGTTCAAGCAAAATATTGACGGATTCGATGATTTCAGGCTTCATGCCATCATAGAGATCGTCTTGCATCTGCAACACAAGATCGTCGTCGCTGAGTTCGGATAGGATGATATCGTCTTGGTCGTCTGACATCGGGGGTATTCCTTTTAGTCCGTTGGTATTTATACGCGAATATTTAGCCGCGGCGGCGTATGCGGGTTGATTTAGCAGCTTTGCCGTCGGTGCCATCACTGTCGGATGAAAACCCGCCGAGAACGGCGGAGATTTCGGCCAATGTTGGTGCGTCACCGCGCGGGGTGCTGTCGAGGGCTTCGCGCATGGCAGCAAGATGTTCTGGCATCGTGCCACAGCACCCGCCAATGATGGTGGCCCCTGCATTGCGCGCAAGCACAGCGTATTCGCCCATCAGTTCTGGCGTGCCGTTATAATGGATGTGACCGTCGACATATTTGGGAATGCCTGCGTTGCCTTTGGCGATGATCTGGCGGCTTGTCCCACTGGCGGCAAAGCCCAGCACAGTGCGCATCAAATCCGATGCTCCAACGCCGCAATTGGCGCCAAACGCATAGGGAGGATAGTCCATATCGGCGACCATTTTGGCCATATCGGCCGAGGTTACCCCCATCATGGTGCGCCCTGCGGTATCGAAACTCATAGTGCCACACCAATCGGCATCTAGGTTTTGCATCGCTTCAGCGGCGGCGGCATATTCTTCGGGGGCTGAAATAGTTTCAACCCATAAAACATCTGCACCACCTGCCAATAAACCTGCGCCTTGTTCTTCAAAGATTTCAACGGCTTCAGCGTGGCCAAGCGTGCCAGCAGCGCCCATGATTTCACCTGTTGGCCCAATGCAACCAGCCACAATGATCGGGCGGTTGGTTTTATCAGCGACTTCGCGGCCGATTTCGACAGAGATGCG
>NVSA01000110.1 GCA_002401045.1 Paracoccaceae bacterium | reverse complement strand
CGCCGATGATAGCAACGGATCCGTTTAAGCCCGGGCGTCCGATCAGCGGATTTAACACAGGCACGCCGATCGCGCCGCAAGGCATGGGTCATGCGGTGCTACATGTGCCCGATATTACCCCGATGTTGGGGTTCTACCGTGATCTGTTAGGCTTTCATGTGTCCGATTACGGTATGCAACCTTATCCGCTGTATTTCTTTCATGTGAATGGCCGTCACCACAGCTTTGCTATGGTGGGGTCGGGCAAGTCGGGGTTTCATCACTTTATGGTGGAATTTAATAATTTGGATGATGTGGGGCAGGGCTATGATTTGGCACAGCTACAAGACGATTGTGTGGCCTATACCTTAGGGCGTCATACCAATGATTATATGATGTCGTATTATGCAAATTCTCCCTCTGGGTTCTTTGTGGAAAACGGTTGGGGCGGGCGGGTGATTGACCCTGCAACATGGGAGCCGCATGAAACCAATGTGGGTCCTAGTTTTTGGGGGCATGAGCGGTTGTATCTGACCGAAGAGGGCGGGCGCAAAGAATTGCGTGATATGCGCCTTGATGCGGCGGCACGCGGCCTGCAAACGCCGCATGTTGCGGATTGTCCTTGGTTATACGGTGAATTGGCAAAACAACGCCCCCAGGGTAAGGGATAGTCATGCCACAAGAAAAATTTGACGTTGTTATTGTGGGTCTTGGCCCTGTCGGGGCAACGCTGGCGCATTTGCTGGGGATGGCAGGGGTTAAAACCTTGGTGCTGGACCGCGAAGGCGCGCAATATCATTTGCCCCGCGCGGTGCATTTTGATGATGAGGTCATGCGGGTTTTCCAATGGGTTGGTATCGCGGATGAATTATTGCCAAAATTACGGGTTAATGCGGGGATGAAATTTGTTGGCGACGATGGGCAATTGCTGTTGGATTGGCCGCGACCGCAAGAGGAAAGCACATTGGGCTGGAACGCCAGTTGGCGGATGCACCAGCCTGACCTTGAAGCCTTGTTGCGCACAGGATTGGAAGCCCGCGAAAGTGTTACGGTGCGAACGCGCTGTGAGGCATTTAACGTGGATGATCGCGGTGATCATGTTGAGTTGCGCTATGAGGATATGACTAAGGGGGAAATCCACCATATTAAGGCCAGCTATGTGGTGGGCTGTGATGGGGCGCGGTCGCTAATCAGGCGCTATATCGAGTCTGGCATGGAGGATTATGGCTTTCATGAACGCTGGTTGGTTATTGATGTGCTGCTCAAGGCTGACAAGCCAGAGTTGGGCGATCATACGGTCCAGTATTGTAACCCGACACAGCCGATGACCTATGCCCGTGGCCCTAAAAACCGTCGCCGTTGGGAAATTAAAGTTGCGCCCGATGCAGACAGTCAAAAAATCACGACCGAGGCGGCAACTTGGAAGTTGTTGGAAAAATGGTTGCGCCCAGATGAGGCTGAAATTGAACGTACTGCGGTATATGTATTCCATTCGTTGATTGCAGAAAACTGGCGCAAGGGGCGCTTGTTGATTGCAGGCGATGCGGCACATCAAACGCCGCCCTTTATGGGGCAGGGCATGTGTGCAGGTATTCGCGATGCGGCCAATTTGGGCTGGAAGCTGGCACAGGTCATACAGGGGCAAGCATCTGACGGTTTGTTGGACAGTTATCAATCTGAACGCCATCCTAATGCGCGCGAATTTATCGAAACAGCCGTGCGTTTGGGCGGGTTGATTAATGCGGCCGATAGCGAGCGCGCCTTACGGGCGGCGATGACCAAGCCTGATGGCTCTGCCGCGATGAAATCAATTTATCCAGCACTGGGTGCAGGATTAGGTCCGGGCGCTCATGCGGGTCAGTTATTTGGTCAGCCACGACTGCAAGACGGCACGCGTATGGATGATGTCATCGGGCACCGCTTCGTGCTGGTGGCAGATGCGGATTTGGTACAAGATTTACGCCTTAGGCGCGATCTAGCCGTGGTCACCACACAAGATGCCCCTGATGCAAAGGCGCACCTAGACAGCTTGGGGGTTCTGGCGGTTTTATTGCGTCCTGACAGATATATTCTAGGCACTGCTAATACGGAACAAGAGTTGACAGCGCTGATAGATCAATCAGACTTAACGATACGATAACGGGAGATAGATGAACCATGAAACTTTGTAGCTTTACCCATGACGGGACAGCGTCATACGGTCTTGTAACGGACGCAGGAATTGTTGATTTGGGGAAGCGTTTCCCAGAAAAAACATTGCGCGATTTGATCGCGGCGGATAAATTGGCACAGGCAGGCGCTTTGGCGCATGAGCCTGCTGATTATGCTTTTGATGCGGTGACACATGCACCTGTGATCCCGAACCCTGACAAAATTATTTGTGTCGGTTTGAACTATCATGACCACATCAAAGAAACGGGTCGCGAAGTCACGCCGAACCCTGTTTTATTTGGACGCTATGCGGGCAGTCAAATTGGTCACAACACACCGCTGATCAAACCACTCGAATCCGATCATTTTGATTATGAAGGCGAAATGGCTGTGATTATCGGCACAGAATGCCGTCGTGTATCCGAGCAAGATGCGCTGTCAGTTATTGCGGGCTATGCCTGTTATAACGACGGGTCGGTGCGGGATTGGCAACGCCATACGCATCAGTATTTACCCGGTAAAACATTCGCAGGCACAGGCGGCTTTGGTCCTTGGATGGTGACAACAGATGATATTCCTGATCCTGCAAAGTTGACATTAACCACGCGGCTAAATGGACAGGTTGTGCAAAACACCACCACCGATTTGATGGTGGCGTCAGTTCAACGGTTGATTGCTTATTGCTCAACGATTTTGCCATTACTACCCGGCGATGTGATCGTATCTGGAACACCAGGCGGTGTGGGTGCAAAACGTGTACCGCCGTTATGGATGAAAGATGGTGATGTTTGTGAAGTTGAAATTTCAGACATCGGTATTTTGCGCAATCCTGTGCAGGCAGAAGTTTAACGCCGCTAGCAAGGGGGGCATAACGTGATGCAAGCACAAACCCCTGCGAAACCAACAACAGTTCGCGCGTTAATGCGCGGGCTGGATATTTTGCGCTATATAAACACCAATGGTGCGGCAAAGCCCGCCCAGATCGCGCAAGAAACGGGCATTCCACGCCCGACGGTTTACCGTCTGTTAGAAACGTTGGAAGAGGCGGGATATGTGTATTATTCGGCCAGTTCTAATCGGGTGCGTGTCACGCGACTAGCCGCTTCGCTGGGCGATGGTTTTGCGATGACATCACGGATGTGCCAGATTGCGGCGCCGTTGTTTGCTCAGTATTCCCCGAAAATTATTTGGCCACTAGATGTGACGGTTTACGACAATGCGGCGATGGTGATCCAAGAAACTACCCACGGGCGTTCGCCGCTGTCGATTGACCACGGTATGGTTGGCTATCGCTTGCCGATGCTGCGTACCTCTGCGGGGCGGTGTTATTTGGGATTATGTCCAGCAGAAGAGCGCGACTTGATTTTAGAGCACCTGCGCAGGTTGAATGACCCGCTGGATATGCCATTTTTTGCGCCAGAGTTTTTGGACCGAATGTTGCAAGAGGTACAAGAGCGCGGCATTGCCATGCGTGATGCGGCTGAATTTCGCCCTAAGACGTCATCAATTGCTTTGCCGATTTGGTCGTCGGGGTTGTTGGTGGGGTGTTTGTCAATGATTTGGGTTAAACAGGCCATGCCGCTRAGCGAAGTTTTACACAGCTATGAAGCACCTTTGCGCGAGATTACACAGCGTATCAGCCAAGAACTGGATGCGGATTAAGAACTCTGCAACGGGGTGGCATCTAATTCGTCGGCAACCGTGTCGTCGATGGGTGTGGCAAAGCTGTTCACAATAAAACCGAGTGTTGAATACATGCCGACCAGTGCCATCACGTCAAAAATACCGTGGGTTCCGATGAGGTGGGTTAGAGCGCTTTGACTGTGCGGGGTTAGGCGTGCGTTGTGGAATAATTCATCAACACCGCCTGCAAGAATAGCGTCATCGGTTTCCATATCCGCAAGTGCGCCACTGATGGAGGCAATGCGTGTATCGGACATGCCGCAGGCGCGTCCGCGACTGACGTGATGCGCCCATTCATAGGCTGAGTTCAGATTGTGACCTGTGCGTAAAATAACCACTTCGGCGTGTTGTGCGCCAAGGGTGTTATGCACAACTAAATGTTGGCGCAGGTTGACCCAAGCGCGCAACAAGGCGGGATGATGCGCCATGGTGCGGTAAACATTTAATTTACCAGCAAACCCCGGCAAAAGATCGGTGATATCTTGCGGCCATGCGTCGTCTGGAATCGGGCTTAACGTGAGGGTCATTTGGGTCTCCTTGGGGCACCGTATACTCTGTTGTGACGGCTGGAGCGGCGTTTTGCAATATATGTTCGCATGATGGACAGCATTGCTTTTGGGGTTAAACAATGGCACAAAATTGGCGGTACTAAAGATAGGCGAACGGCTATGACAAAACTTTCACCCAAAGCAGGGCGCGGACGTCCGCCAACGATGAAAAACCCTAAAGAAGCGATTTTAAAATCTGCGGCCGCGTGTTTTTCAGATGCGGGTTATGAGGCCACATCGCTTAATGGCATTGCGCATAATCTGGGGATGACAAAGGCGGGTGTGTATCATTATTTCCCCACCAAACGGGAAATTTTTGACGCGATTGTCAGCAGTGTTTTAAAAGATATGCTGATCCATTCAAAATCAAGTTGTGGCGGGGCTGAAAATGCGCCTGCTGAACTCGCCGCTTTTGTGCGTGCCCATGCAGAATTTTTTGAGGCTAACCAGCATAAATTCAGCGTGCTTTTTAACGGGCGCGGTGGCGATAAAAGCGACTATACAGACGATCAAATCACGGCGAGACGGGCTTATAGTGACCATCTGCAAGCGATCTTGGAGCGCGGTGTTGCACAAGGGAGTTTTGAGATCGAAGATACGGCTAATTTTGCTCGTGCCATTTTGGGCATGTTGAACTGGATGTCGCGTTGGTTCGATCCGCAGGGTGAAAAAACGGCTGCCCAAATTGCTGATGGTTATACCAAAATACTTCTAAACGGTGTGATCCCGCGTTAATTGCGAGGGGCAGTTTATGCGAAAAGCTTGACTCATATTTAATTACCTGCCAGACGGAATGTAATTAAATATAAGCAGGAGTTTGGAATGGAACACAGCACAATAAGCGGTGGGGTTGATGCCTATTTGTCGTCTGAAGATCGCGCTTTTCGCCAAGAGCTACGTGATTTTTTTCAAACAAATGTACCGCGTTCTATTCGGGATAAAGTCAGTGCAGGCCAGTCGCTGACAAAGGACGATATTGTAACCTCGCACCGCATTTTGAATAAGGCGGGATTGGCTGTGCCGCATTGGCCTGTGGCATGGGGCGGCAAAGATTGGAGCGCGGTTCAGCATTATTTATACAAAGAAGAATTGCAACGATCTGCGTTGCCACTGCCCTTGCAATTCAACTGTTACATGATGGGGCCTGTGGTTGCGGCTTTTGGATCCGAGGCGCAAAAACAGCGGTTTTTACCCCGTGCGGCCAATCTGGACGATTGGTGGTGCCAAGGGTTTTCGGAACCTGATGCAGGGTCGGATTTGGCATCTTTAAAAACCCGTGCGCTGCGCGATGGGGATGAATATGTTGTGAACGGTCAAAAAACATGGACGACCTATGCGCAATATGCTGATTGGATTTTCTGCCTCGTTCGTACAGATGTAAGTGTCAAAAAGCAGGCGGGAATTTCGTTTTTACTAATCGATATGAACAGCCCAGGTGTGGAGGTTCGCCCGATTATGACCATGGAAGGACGCCATGAGGTGAATGAGGTATTTTTCACCGATGTACGCGTACCCGTTGAAAATCTGGTGGGGACGGAAAACAAGGGTTGGGATTACGCTAAATTTTTATTGGCCAATGAACGTGCAGGGATTGCGCGGATTGGTCTGTCAAAAGAACGGGTCGCGCGGGTGCGGCGTCGTGCTGTAGAAAACGGCCGTTGGGATGACCCTGTATTTCGCGGTGACGTGGTGCGTTTGGAGGTTGATCTCAAAGCACTGGAAGTCACCCAAATGCAAATTTTGGCACGGGCGCAAAGCTTGGGCAACCGCCCTGATCCCGCATCGTCAATTCTGAAAATTCGCGGATCACAATTGCAACAACGCGCGGCAGAATTGTTGATGGAGGTCGAAGGGGCAAGCGGCTTGTCAAAGCGCGGGCAGGGCTGTGACGCGATTGATAATTATCTGAATTTTCGAAAAGTGTCGCTTTATGGCGGCTCGAACGAAATTCAAAAAAACATCATCGCAAAAACAATTTTAGGACTGTGAGAAAACCTATGGATAGTAGTAATTCAGACGAACACCGCATGTTAAAAGATACCATCGTGGGCCTGTTGTCTGCGAACCCATCGCCCACAGAGGTTTGGACGCAATTGTGCGAATTTGGCATGGTTGGGCTGACCTTGCCAGAAAGCCTTGGCGGGGCTGATCTTGGGCTGGCCGAACTGATGTTGATCGCCCAAGAACTGGGGCGCGGCGGTGTTGATACGCCGTTTATGGCTAGCGAAGTTCTTGCACTGCCCTTGGTGGTGGCTTATGCGCAAAACCCAATCCTCCGCGCGGTCTTGCCCGATGTTTTGACAGGCAAAACGGTGTTTGCTTTGGCGGATGTTGATGGGGAGAAAGTCAGCTGTGCGACGCGCAATGGGCAAGGTTACCATCTGACAGGTTCTAAACAATTTGTGATGCAAGGGGCGGTTGCTAGTCATTTTGTTGTCTCTGCAATGCTAGAGAATGAGTCTGCTTTATTCATCATCCCTACCGATACGGATCGGCTGACCTTAGATGCCTATGCCCATGCTTGCGGTGACGCGGCGGTGGATGTTTGTTTTGCGGATGTGGATCTGCCTAAGGATGCATTGTTGGTGCGTGGAACGGCGGCGGTAGATGCTTTGGCGCGGGCACAGGCGCGGGGTGTTTTATGCACGGCGGCGGCTATGGTTGCAGCTATGGAAACCTTGCTGGATCAAACCACAGATTATTTGCGTACACGGCGACAGTTCGGGGTGGCCTTATCCAGTTTTCAAGTGCTGCAACATAGCGCCGTTGATATGTATGTCGAATTGGAATTGGCCCGCGCCATGCTGGATTATGGCCAGACCATGATGCAGGCCGATGCGGTTTCGCGAGGTTTGGCGCTGGACGCGGTAAAAGTCAAAATCAATGAGGCCGCGCGGATTGTCGGGGAAA
>NVSA01000109.1 GCA_002401045.1 Paracoccaceae bacterium | reverse complement strand
TGTGCATTTGGTGCTACCAGAACGTGAGGCATTTTCCCGACGCAGACCTGACCCAAGCGCATCGGTTATTATACGCAGCCGATCAAACGCAACAATATCGCGCCGTCAGGCATTATCCATTAGGGCCTTGGTTGCAGCGGCGGTTCCAGAGATGGCACCAGATAAGGTGGTCGTGATTTCGTCAAACGGGGAAATGGTACTAGGCGAGAGTGAAACCAGTGCTGGAGGCGTAACCCTAGAAACTGTCAAAGTTGGTATTGAAGAACGTCTTTCAAATAGTATTTCTGACATTTTGACGGCGCGCGTTGGTGCTGGAAATGCACGGGTTCAAGTTGCCGTCGTTCTTAATCATGAGCGCCGCGTTACAACTGCAAAAAATTATGATCCTGATCAACAGGTCGTTAGATCCACGGAATCGAGCGAAGAAACAAGCAGTGATGGTTCACCAGACGGGGGGACTGTCGATGTGGCAAACAACTTGCCAGGTGACTTCGGAGGCAATTCAGCAGGAGGAGAGCCTTCCAGTAAGACAGCTCTTACCAGAGAAGTGGTAAATTACGAGATTGGCTCATCAAACATCGAGACCGTCCGCGAAGCGGGTGAAGTCCAGCGGATATCCGTTGCGGTTTTGGTCAATGGTATACGCACTGTTGCTGAAAATGGCGATGTCACATACGAGGATCGCAGTACGGATGAACTAGACCGCTTGCGGCGCTTAATAGAATCCGCGTCTGGGATTAATCTTGAGCGTGGCGATAGCATATCGATCGACAGCCTGCAGTTTGCAGATTATGGCGCAGACTTTATTGAGCCTGTTGGCGTTTCCTTCGGACAGATGCTTTCTGAAAATTTAGCGTCTATTCTGCGCGGTCTTTTTGCTCTTGGTCTGATCGCTGCGGTTTTGATGTTAGGTGTACGTCCGATGTTGCGCCTTATGCTAGAGGCCCCGCAACCAGCTCTTTTGGATGACAGCGGTTCCTCACAAGCCAGCCCTGCACAGCTCAAGGATACGGGCAGCCAAACGGCAACCCCAATGATTGCAACCCCGATTAACGGTGATGCTAATATGCTGCCGCCATTGATCTCTGGGAACAATAGCCTTGAGCGCCAAAGAATAAGTGCATTCACCAATATTGTTGAGCAAGAACCTGAAGAATCGATGAAAATAATCAATCACTGGTTGGCTGAAAGAGCATARAAATGRCGTTAATATTCAACCGCAACTTTGATGATGAGCTTGACCGAGAAATGGGTAAGGATGCAAATTCTTGCACCTGTTCACACCCTAGCCCCCAAGAATTAGATGCACGTATCGAAGCCGCAAAAGAAGAAGCGTTTCAGGCGGGCGTAGAGGCAGGGCACAGCAAAGCTTTGGAACAGGTACGTCAGGAAGTGGATCAAAACCATATTGATGCGCTTCAGTCTATCAAAGATCATTTGGGTAATATTTTTGMGAAATCAGACCGCCATAATGATGCCCTAGAGGCACAAGTTTTGGATTTCGGGTTATCTGTATGCGACCAAGTCTTCCCATATCTTTTACATAGTCAGTCGCAAGAGCGTGCAATGACACAAATTAAAAAGACCATGAAAATGGCGTATAACAGCTCTTATATCAACATTGCCGTTTCAGAAACAGCATTGCCGCAGTTGAGACCTCTGATTGAACAAGCCGCCRAAGGCTTGGGTCTGGGCGAWCGTATYAATCTGTTGAAAGATGAAARTCTTATGGATGGTGCCACCCATATTGAATGGAAAAACGGCNTTATGGAATACAACTTTGAAACGGTCTGCGAACGTATATTAACTGCCTTGAAGGCAGCCCAATCAACCGATTTAAACCCTCTTGTTAATGGAAGTGAAGCCAGTGCCTGAAAAAACGCCCCCCCCGATGGACAAACAACCCTCTGAGCAAAAGTTAAAGATGGAGGGTATTTTACCAGAAATTGAACCGAGTAATGATGATCCTGCGACAGCAACAGCGGGTGTATCTACAGATGAAACAAAAACCAGTAAAAGCATAGATGCCATGCTGAATGTTGGTATGAATGTCCAGATTGTTTTGGGTTACAGTAAAATGCCAATTTCCGATCTTTTAACCCTTAGCCGTGGTTCGGTCATAGAGTTGGATAAAAAGATTGGGGAACCCGTTGACCTTATTATCAATCAGAGCTTAGTGGCGCGTGGTGATTTAATTAAGGTCGGTGAAAATCGTATTGGTATTTCATTAACTGAGATCGTCAAAGATTATATTATTGAAAGTTGAGCATGACCCCTTTGCGACTAAAACCTAAGCCTTTTTCCCGTACAGGATKGACGGCAATATTGTGTTTGGTTTTAACCATCAGCTTTATGGCACCCTCTATTGTGTTTGCTCAAGATCTCGGGGCTGAYTTATTRCAAACGCTCTCTGGTGTCTTGAGCGATGCGCCTGAAGGTTCCGATGAACGCGCCTCGCTTAGCGGGAATATTATACAGCTCATCGTGTTGATGACTGTATTAAGTGTGGCACCAGGCCTGTTGGTTGTCATGACCAGTTTTACGCGTTTTATAATCGTATTTTCTGTTTTGCGTTCAGCCTTGGGGCTCAACCAAACCCCGCCAAATATTGTGCTTACAAGCATGGCATTATTTATGACATTTTTTGTCATGCAACCTGTGTTCGAGGATGCATGGTCAGAAGGCGTCGAACCCTTATTGAATAATTCAATTACTGAGGTGCAAGCTTTTCCGCGTGTGGCAGAACCATTCAAGCTGTTCATGTTTGCCAATACGCGGCCCGTAGATATTATGCTATTTCGCGACATTGCCGCGCAAAATAGCCCAACTGAAACAGCAACTGCAGAAGAACCACAATCTGTAGATGATGTTGGATGGCGGGAACTTGTTCCGGCCTTTATGATTTCAGAATTGCGTCAGGCTTTCTACATTGGGTTTCTGATTTATTTGCCATTTGTGGCGATTGATCTGATTGTTGCCTCTGTTTTAATGGCCGCTGGTATGATGATGATGCCCCCCGTTTTAATTTCACTGCCTTTCAAAGTGATTTTCTTTGTCTTGATCGACGGTTGGTACATGCTTGCAGGCAGCTTAATGGAAAGCTACATTCCCTATGCGGGCACAGGGTTATGACGCGCATTCAAACACCCAAGCTTTATGTGAATAGAGGATAATCAGCAATTATGCCGATGACAACGCTTACACAACCGAATTTACCAACTGTCGGGTCTGGCACACCCCGCTGGAAAAAATTCAAAGGCACCGAGAAGGCTGCCGTAGTGTTCTTATGCCTTGGTGAAAAACGTGGCGCTGAATTGATGAAAAAGCTTTCATCGGAAGAAATTCAACAGATCACTGCAGCAATGTCAGGTCTTGGCTCAATTTCAGCAGAAGAAATCGAAGCCGTAATATTGGAATTCGCAGAACTATTTGCAAAAGACAGCGGGCTTACAGGATCGCTGTCCATTGCTGAAAACATGTTGCGAGAGTTTTTACCAGAAGACCAAATTCAAGAGGTGCTGGATAAGGTAAGGGGCCCTATCAAAGAACGCGATTTATGGGCGCGTTTTAATTCACAGAGCGAAACCGTTATCGCCGAATATTTGATGAATGAGCATGAACAAACTGCCGCCGCTATCATTTCCAAACTGAATCCAAGCATTGCCGCCAAGGTTATCCCCTTGCTTGCACCTGATGTTATGCAGGATGTTATCGAGCGGATGATCAATATGGAAACCGTTCCAAGCTTTATCATGGAGCAAATAGAGGAAACTCTGCAAAATGATATTATTGACAATACAAGCCAGTCAAAAGAGACTGAAATGCAAGAACACATGGCAAATATTTTCAACCATTTACAGCCGAAGTTATTTGAAGAGATCGCCACAGGATTAAAGAAAAACCTGTCTGAGACTTTTGAGGGCATCAAAAATAAAATGTTTACATTTGATGATATGATCAACCTTTCAGCGCAAGATTTGGCAAAAATTACCAGAGGCGTTCAAGGTAATACACTGCCCCTTGCATTGCGCGGTGCCAGTAAAGAATTGCGCGATCACTTCTTAAATTCCCTGCCCTCAAGAAGCCGCGATATGCTGTTGGATGAGATGAACTCGATGGGTGCGGTGCGTGGTCGTGATGCCCGTGAAGCGCAGATGTTAATTGTCGAGCAGACAAAAATATTGGTCGAGGAAGGGACGGTTGTACTCCCTTCTGATGGCGAAGAGGATGATGACGATATTCTTGAATAGAAGCCTTAGGCTTTAGTTGATGATATCGTCATTGTCGCGCAAAGTTGATCCTGCGGGTGGTTTGCGGCGGATGTTTCGGCGAAGATCCATGACATAACCAATGATTTCCGCAACGACCTGCCAATGTTCCATAGGGACTTGTTGGTCAACCTCAACCCCCGCATGCAAAGCGCGTGCCAGAGATCTATTTTCAATAATAAAAATATCATTGTCATTCGCTAGCTGGCGGATTTGCGCGGCCATTAGATCCGTGCCTTTGGCAACACAAACAGGGGCCGCGTCCACACCCATCTCATATTTAAGCGCAACCGCATAATGCGTCGGGTTGGTGATAATAACATCCGCAGTCGGAACCGCTGTCGCGATCCGTTGCCTTGCGCGTTTACGCCGAATTTCCGCACGCTGTGCCTTTATTTTTGGATCACCTTCAGAATCTTTAAATTCATTTTTGATGTCTTGGACACTCATACGCTGTTTCTTCATCCACTGAAGACGCTTCCATATAATATCAAAAATCGCAATCGGCACCAAAAAGATTGCAGCACTTATCAAGAGGCGTGAAGCGGCAGTACTAATGTATGGCAGCAAGCTTTCAGGCACGAACCCATAGGTTCTCCAAACACCTGAAACAGCGTCCTTGGTTACCACATATGCAATCCCGACAATAACCAGTACCTTCGTGACATTCTTTAAAAAGTCGACCAACCTATCTACAGAGAACATTTTCTTTAATCCGCCGAACAAAGATATTTTCGACAACTTTGGCTTTATGCGCTCCACCGCCACCACAGTTTCACCCTGAAACATAATGCCTATAAAAGCAGCGATAAGCATTGTTAGAAAGATAGGGGCCACCCCTACAGAAAGCGATTTTATGATTCCCATAATCGCAAGGCCAGTATCATTTAGAACGGCACTATCACTTGCAACCCGACTTTTCGCCGCGAGTTCTATAAATGTTTTACTGGCCTGCACAAAGCCGGGGATAACTTGTGGCAAGACGAAAAAGACAATCACCAGCAAAGAAGTAACAACCGTCATGTTACCAGCTTCTTGCGAACTGGGAACGTCGCCTTTCTCCCGCGCCTTTCGCAATTTCTGTTCGGTTGGTTCTTCGTTCTTGTTGTCTTTGTCGTCGTCGCCCTCTGCCATCACAAAACCCTAAAACGATAAAGTGCCGAGCCAATTGGCAAAGGCATCTTGAAAACCTCTCACCATATAGGGCCCAGAGACTGTAAGAATATAAAGACCGGCACCGATCAAAACCGGGCCCGCGACGAAGAAAACAGGCAACGAAGACATCATGCGATTGGCCAGAGCCAACCCCGCATTCATAATCATACCCATCACATAAAACGGTGCAGTTAAACTTATCCCAATATAAAGGCTTTTGTCAGCAGCTTTTATAATCTGTTGGGCCAAATCCCCGAGCATAATTTGACCTGGGGGGAARACCTCATAGCTCATCAACACAGCGCGAATAATCACATGATGCAAATTTGTGGTGAAAATTAGCGTCARTTGTAACATWAAAAGTGCGGATGCAATAACCGTAGCCCCTTGAAAGGTATTCATATTAGGCGCGAAAACATTRGCCAGACCAGACACCATTCCAATTTGGTAACCTGCGAACTGCAAAGCCGTCATTATAATGCGTGCCGTCAATCCGATCCACAATCCTATTGTTATTTCGATGATAATGATCGGTACAAACTGTAACCAAGAATTRAATTCCAACGGGCCAATCGGGGTCGCTGCATAAAGTGCTAAGCTTAAAAAAATGGCGAGCATCAACCTGAAACGCACRGATATTTGWGTYTCGCCAAAACCTGGCATAAAGATCATAGCRCTGCCAATACGACAAAAAACGACGATAATGCCTGCCATTTGTGACGTTAAATAAACAGACATCTCCATGGATTAGTTTCCGATCGTGGAAACTGTACGTAAGGTCGCTTTACGATGCACCTCATTATGCGAAATTACCTGCGTTAACGGGCTGGCACGTTCCAGCATGGAATACACAAAACTGCGCACTTCTGGGGCGACCAGCAAAGCAGGCCATTCATCTTTTTCTGCGAATTGCTGAATATCTTTGCGGGCGGCCAAAATGAAATCCTGTGCGCGTTGCGGGGACATGATGAAATTGCGCTCGTCCCCATTGATCCGAACCGCATCTTTAAACTCTTTTTCCCAACTTTGCGACATTGTAATAACCGAAATRAACCCGGTATTTTCATCCTCTAGTGATTTACAAATCTGGTTTGCCAGCTTTAGCCGCACATGCTCGGTAATRGTCACAACCTTGGTGCTGCTACGGCTGGCTTCGGTAATCGCTTCGATAATCAAAGGAAGGTTACGGATAGAAATCCGTTCCGTCAGTAACGCTTGCAGCACTTGCTGTACCAATATGGCAGGCGAATTAGTAGAGATCTCTGCAACCAGTTTTTGATACTCTCGGTCCAGYTTATCAATCATTGAACGCGTGGCACCATACGTCAGCAATTCTGGCATATGTTCTTTAATGACGCTGGTCAGATGCGTTGTGATAACACTTTCAGGATCAACGACCGTATACCCTTCACTTTCTGCTTGGCGACCGTGTTCTTGCGTCACCCAAACAGCATCCAATCCAAATGCAGGCTCTTTGGTGTGCTCACCTGGCAGGGAAATAGGCGCTTCAGGTGGATTAATTACCATCATCATGGTGGGTCGAACTTCACCGCGTGCAACCTCAACGCCTTGCACCAAAATAGCGTATGTGCTGTTTGGTAATGTCGGCTCGTCTTTGATCCGAATAGACGGCAAAATAAACCCGTAATCCTTGGCGAATAGCTTTCGCAGGCTTTTTATTTTTCCAGGAAGGGCAGCCTCAAGACTGTTAACCAAAGGCACAATATCCATACCCAGCTCAACCGCGCACCCAAAGGGGTGAGCAAGTTACACATTGTGTATCGGGCGACCACAGAAGTGGCAACGCCTGTGATTAGTGGCGTATTAATTATTATTGTGGTCTTTTTACCTATTTTCAGTTTAACAGGG
>NVSA01000108.1 GCA_002401045.1 Paracoccaceae bacterium | reverse complement strand
GCCGCGCCTATCCCAAGAAAATGTGGCAAAAAGATCAACGACCCGATCCCAGACACCAAGACAGAGACGCCGTAAATGCGCCCCAACCAGCGATGTAGTGTAGGCCGTTTGCGGCGTAACCCCTGCCAAAGTTGAAACGGTGCCAGCGCCAAGGCCAAAGGAGCGCCAATAATATGGGCCCAAAAAGCTGCGGGAACCAGCCGCTCATAATGTGCCATATGTTCCATAACCAGTGAAATAGGTGCCAGAAACAATCGCCATGACGATATGGCAATACTCAGAGAGAGAATCCAAAAAAGGCTGGGAAGTATACGGTGCATTTCAATTTCCTTGACAGTGTAAAGTTACCGCAAACTGCCGTGCAAGCTTGACACTGTCAAGGCATTTATTGACAGCACTAAAATTTCGTGCGACCCATGTCCCATGACCAAAAAATCATCTTCTCAATCCCTACGCACCGCACTGGTTGAAGCTGGGATTTCATTGCTAAACCAAGAAGGCCTTAAAGGCCTAACCTTGCGTCGTACCGCCGCCCTAGCAGGGGTTTCCCACGCAGCACCCGCGCATCATTTTGATGGATTGGCAGGATTACAAACCGCGATTGCAACGCGGGCATTTGCACTATTTTCCGAAAGTATGATTGAACATCGTGACGCGGCCGACGATGAAGACTTCACACAGTTACTAGCAATTTCAACGGGATACCTTGCCTTTGCGCAAAAGCACCGCGGGTTGTTTCATCTGATGTTCAACTGTCCCAAAACAGAAACACCCGACCCTGACCTGCAACGTGAAGCTGAAAATAGCTATATGATTTTGCGCCAAGGCTGCTTGCCCTTTAGCGGTGGCGCAGCCGACATAGGCCTAGAAACATCCGTTTGGGCACTGGTCCACGGCTATGCAACCCTCGACTTCTCCACCCCAGATGCCCAGATTAAAGGCGTCCCGGTCCCGCCGTTCGAAAGCCAGCTAAAACGACTGTTATCACTGCCTTAAATCACACTTGCGACCAAGGCAAAGCAGTGCTAGATCGCATCCATCGAGCGGGCGTAGCTCAGGGGTAGAGCATAACCTTGCCAAGGTTAGGGTCGAGAGTTCGAATCTCTTCGCCCGCTCCAATAAAACAATGGGTTACAGTGAAAACTGTAGCCCATGTTTCGTTTTAAAACAGCCTTTAAGACACCCATTTAAATCAACGCTTCCCCATGCAAAAAGCCACCGCGCAGGCAGTGGCTTTTCAAGTGAATATCAACCCTGTTCTACAACTGGTCGCTATTGGTAATTTTAGCTGTAAAGCGTGGTGTCACGGCAAGTGTGTTTTCAAAAGTCTTACTGATCAGTTTCCCCCAACTATACCGCGGAATAAACGGAACAAACGACTGAATAACAATGACTGTTTCACCATCCGTCATGATCGGAATAAATTCTACAGGGATTTGGGCTGCACTGCTTAACGCGGCGGCTCCATTGGTACCCGTTGACCACTTTAGCACCAAATCATCGCCTGATTGCTCAACACTTGAAATAACAATCTTGGCAGTGCCGCCATCCGCGTAGACAATGCTTTCAAAAATCGTGCCGACAACACCGATATAATCGTCATCAACGATGGTTTGACGCGCAACCAGATCAACAGCCGTATAAGTCGCTTTTGAAGATGTCAGATAGGTCTTGAAGCCATCAAAAAACGCATAGCTACCAACGATCCAAGTCACCATCAAAGGCATCATCAAACAAAGCTCTAAGGTAATAAACCCACCCTCATCAGCTTTAAAGCGTCTCACTAGTTTTTGTAACATGTTCATATCAAGGCTCCACTACATAGGCAGATGATGCGACCAAGGCGATACCGCCACTTGCATCTGTTGGAAAGACACTGCTCATCAAGGACGGGAAATAACGATCCACAATGACGCAGGCGCGAATATAGACAATATCGTTTGCCCCTCCGCCTGTGAAATTGATAACAGGCACGCTGTTGGCACCACGATTAGCACAGGCCGCACCGCTAGGGGGGGTCATAGCAGATCCTGTAGCAATAGGTGTCATTTCAACAATCAAGGTCGATTCACAATTCGCAATTAAGATGGCCCGATCACACACAGCTTGCTTAAACGCAGCGTGTCCCGCAACACCAGATGCCGTGCCAAACAAGCGCACATCACGTACCACGCGATCAAGCGCATTTTCCAAGACAACGTATTTTGCCATCATGATCCCGCTATCAAAAGTCAGCACGATCATTCCAAAGAGAAACGGAAAGGCAATGACAAACTCAATTGTCGCACTGCCCCTCTGATTTTTGAGGAACCGTTTGAATATTTGCGTTAGTTTGCTCATGTCATCGCTCCTTATTGGGTTAAGCGTAGYTTGGTTACGGTCACTGCGATTGAGGCAAAAGCAGTCGARATATCRGYWCCRTTCACATCATAGTAGTGACTGGTTGACGTCGCACAATTACGTAGCAAAGTTTCCGCATGGCTTGGTGCCTCAAAGGCAATTGTGAAAACAATCACACCGTTTGCTTTTGCAACATTACAAGATGATGTCATTGCACTATCGGCTTCAGAACTTGTTGAATAAAAATCTTCAATTTCCGTCCAGTTTTTACCAATTTCTGCGGCAAACTTATCTGATGCAATAACTTCCCATGCCTCAGTCCAAGAATACCGATGGATATAACCAATAGCCGTTGCATCCGTAAGCGCCACATCTCCAGGCAATGTAGAGCGTCGRTCACCACCATCTACTTCATAGTAAGTATGGGTATCTGGATTATAAGCCCAGTGCTGTAGCTCTGCTACAGTAGAGCAATATGCTGAATACGAACCGTATCTCTCATAATAATATACCATCCAGTGATCTCTACATTGTGTTCGGCTTCCATTAACACGGTACAGATCGGATGGRCCCGTACGGTAATAATCRCGCAAAGCATAATGCGTTGTATTTTGACCATCGGTCATCACAACAAGAACTTTTAAAACACCTGCTGCATTATATTGCGTAGGACGCCCTGCTGCATCTGCATCGCCAAGATTGGTTGCAATGCTTGCGGCTGACGAGTCAAGGAGTCCGACCCCCCATTTMGTACCAATATGGGACGCAGTAGACCCACTCGCTTGAAGCGAAGAAATCTTAGCTTTCAAATTTGTTGCATTTGCCGWAAAGGGCATGATTTCACTATAGGCGGCTGTGTTGCAATAATCATAAACCAACCCAGTTTGCAGCCCACCACGCCATGAATAATGTTGCAACTGACGCAATGTAGATGTGGTCGAAATAGCCGCTGTTGAAAAATCACCGCTAGGAAAAATTGCGCAACGTGAACTATTATGTAGGTTTTCTGTCGTGTACAAATCCCACATGTTTTGYGGCACACTAACGTTCGTTGCGTAAGGAACAATCGAAACCGTTGTTGTACTACCTTCTGCGGTATTCGTAACCAAAGTATCAATAAAACTATTCGCAGCTAATTTCAAAGCAGCAAGCTTAGTGCCACCGCCTGTTGCGCCCCAAGACATTGAACCCGATACATCCAAAACCAATGAAATTTCCAAGTTTGGGATTTGTTCCGCAGCTTTAGAAGCCGCTGAAACTGTCATTGTCGATACACCCGCAAGTCTCAAGAAATATGTCGATATATCCGCCGTCGCAGTTGCTGACACACGACGCGCGGTTGCCGAAACGGATGTATTATCACCATCCATCTGCACATTAAAGGATGACAATGTTTCCACTTTGCTCATGTAATCAAGCACAACGTCTGAAGGATCTTGCGTTTGACGCATAGAGGCCGCAGCCAGAACCGCGCGATCAAGATTATATTGAATACTACTACGCACCGCCTCATAACGAATGAAATCGATGGCTGCACCTCCAACCAAGATCAATGTCGTAAAAATCATAACAATGAAAATTGAAAAAACACCGCGTTCGTCACGTTTAAAAACTTGTAGTTGTTTGCCTAATAATTTGAACATTTGACCACCTCACATGGATTTATATTCCCCTAATTTGCTCAATTCTCTTGTCCTAAGTGAGACAATACAAAGACATTAATTGTGGTTTTTAAGGACAGTTTTATCCAGTTTCGCCTTATTTAAAGATCGCGAAAAATAGTCTTAAAAAATCATTAATATATTGATTTTATTAGATTTAAATAAAAAATTATCAGGAAATTTCACATTTTTTGTGGCAAACTTGTCTTAATTTCGCCCCGAGTTTTKGAAACAATACTRTGAATATCRTGCGACTGTTTYGACACATTCAATATACAGCTATGAATAATCGGTCCCCATAGAGCGTTCCCGAATCAACAAAGACAATTGTGCTGATAACGCCTTGACCTCGGCAGGCKCAATCGCGCCGCCAACGCCTAAGCGTTTTCCGATCCGCCAATACAACCCCCGCGCCCATTTGGGGTCTTCTGCTTCATACAATCGCACTAAAAAACCGTTCGACGGTTTGAATGAAAACCAACCATTGTCGATCTCAAGCATATTGGACACCCGACAGATCAAATCCCCATTCGCGGTATAAAGCCCCTCTTTGGTTAAAATAATTGTCGTATTCGAAACCCGCAGGTTCCACTGTGCCTGCCACAAGAACAACGCCCCAATCAGCAATGCAACCACGCGAAAAAACAGYCCGCCTTGGGCCGCAAACAATGTGTAGAACAGYAAAAATATRCCRCAYACCGTTAACACTACGACCCCGAAAATACGCCGGCCTCTATTTGGCTTTAGCTTCAAAATAATGTTTTTCATACTATATTGTGGCTCTTTTTTAACACGATAGCGCAGTAAAGTTTGAATATGCAAGACCAATGCGCCCCGTAACTTTACYCTTACCCCAATCCAATKCGGCGCTATATTACCACCAAAGGAGCCCCCTCATGTCCATTCGCCCCGTAGCATCYACCCAGCAAGCACAACCCACCATTGAAGGGGCAGGCGTTGAATTGCACCGTGCCTTTGGCTTTCACAACCCATCAGAACACGACCCGTTTTTGCTGTTTGATGACTTTCGCAATGACGATCCTGCCGCCTATTTGAAAGGTTTCCCATGGCACCCGCACCGTGGCATTGAAACCATTACCTATGTTTTATCAGGCAGTGTTGATCACGCCGACAGCTTGGGTAATTCTGGCAGTTTGCATTCGGGTGATATCCAGTGGATGACCTCTGGATCTGGTATTTTGCACCAAGAAATGCCGAAAGGAAATGCYCAAGGCCAGATGCACGGCTTTCAGCTATGGGCAAACCTACCGCACGATCTCAAAATGACCGACCCGCGCTATCAAGATGTAAGTGCCACAGAAATCCCCTTGATCGAGGAAGACGACGGCACCCGCATCAAAGTTATCGTTGGCAGTTTCTGGGGCAAAACAGGCCCYGTCGACGGCATTGCCGCCGATCCACAATATTTAGACATCTACGTCCCGCCAGGCGTCAAAAAGACCTTTCCCGTTGACACCTACCGCAAAGCTTTTGCCTATGTCTTTGAAGGTGCTGGTGCCTTTGACTACGCATCAGATCCGCGCGGGGTGTTGACCGAAAAAGAGGTCATGGGACAAGAAGTCAATATCCGAGATCAATCTGGCAACCGTACCTTGGTAAATTTTGGCACAGGCGACAGTGTCACCGTACAAGCGGGCGAACAAGGCCTGCGGTTTTTACTGATTTCAGGCAAGCCAATCCAAGAACCCGTCGCATGGCACGGCCCCATTGTAATGAATACCCGCGCCGAGCTGAAACAAGCCTTTGATGARTTGCAAAACGGGACATTCATCAAGCCAGCGCACTAAAGCACCCCCAGCCACATAAGGCTGCCAATGGCCAATACGACCAGCATCACAACACGCGCGGCAATCTCGGCATGCCACAGTGCCCGCGCTTTTGCCTTTTGCGCTACAARATCAATACGCCCAATTTTTTGTATAGATGATCGGTGAATAGCTTTGAGCTTTTTAAGATCAAGCTGGCCTTGGCGTTTGGGGTGTCCCAGACGCTTTTCAGCCGCTAATAAATAGGCCACATCACGCTTAACACTTATTGGCAAGCGGCCTTTACTTTTGGCTAAACTATCAGACAAAGGCGCCGCTGGAAAACCGAACTTACGGCTAATTTTTTTAGCAATATCCGCTTCCACGGCATGTAACATGTGAATACTCATAACACCCCCAAAGGTGCTATCAGTGTTGAGTATGATGCGATTCCAATCAAGTCTTTTAAAAACAGCCGCCCTCTACGGATGCCCTAACTCGGAAAAATCACCCTCAAGGCGGCGTAATTGCATCTTCAATTCTTCAGAAATTTCAGGCAGGTTCAGCGCCGATAATTTACGGCCAGCCTCACCCAAATTTAGAATGTTAACCCTTGATTTCAAACAATTAAGTGCCACTGTGACAGACCGCCCATCCGTCTCAAAGCTGCCTTGTGCCACGTCACATCTGGTCCGATAGGCAATTGCACGCAACGCCATTTTAGCAAAAATTTCTAACGTATCAGGTCGGTCAGAATGGACATAAACGGCCGTGGCCGTTCCCCCATCGGAAAACACCGCAAAGGAAGTTTTACCGACATCAACGATGCCAGAACGTTTCTCAACCTGCATATCAGGTGCGGAACAACCCGCCAGAACACCCCATAAAAACACTGCAAACCACCGCATAAAACTCTCCTCACTTGATATGAGGAGAGCATCGCTAAAAGACGTTAATAGCTGTTAAAGATACACAGGGTGACTTACGCGAGATTTAGTTAAAACTCGCGCAAAATTATTTTTCTCTTTTGTTGCGCGCAGGACGTTTAACGTCCTTTTGGAACTTGCCTTCCATATGCTTATTCAGCTTGGTGACACGTTTCACTTTTTTGTTCGCATAGGGATTTTTATCCGATTGCGAGCGCACGAATAAACGGATCGGTGTACCTGGCATCTTAAAACCTTCGCGCAACCCGTTAACCAAATAGCGCTCATAGCTGGTTGGCAATAAATCAGCGTGCGAACACATCACAACGAAACTTGGCGGACGGGTTTTTACTTGAGTCATATAGCGTAAACGAATACGGCGTCCCCCTGGTGCGGGCGGCGGGTGCATTTCCAACATGCTGATCAACCAACGGTTCAAAAGCGATGTCGTAATACGGCGGTTCCAGATCTTATGCGCATCCAGAATAGCGCTATGCAAACGATCAATACCGCGCCCCGTTTTAGCAGAAACAGTCACCAAAGGTGCGCCGCGTAATTGTGGCAACAGACGGGTGAATTTTTCACGGATATCTTTTAGCTTTTCTTGCTTCTCGTTCTCAATATCCCATTTG
>NVSA01000107.1 GCA_002401045.1 Paracoccaceae bacterium | reverse complement strand
AGGAACAGGTGTCGCCCATTGCCCTTGTTCAAACTGCCGTCTTGGATCAGGCATTGCCCCTGTGCGTCAGATGCGCGATGCGGGTGTGAAAGTTGGCTTGGGCGTGGATGGTTCTGCSTCGAATGATGCGGGGCATTTGCTCGATGAGGCACGCCAAGCCATGCTGTTGCAACGGGTGCAAAATGGCGCAGATGCCATGTCRGCGCGTGAAGCCTTAGAGATTGCYACATTGGGCGGCGCACAGGTGYTGGGACGGCATGATTGCGGATCAATCGCGGTGGGAAAACGTGCTGATTTGGCRATCTGGGATATGACGCATAACATTGCMACCGCAGGATCTTGGGAYCCTGTSGCGGCACTGGTTTTGACMGGGCCGCATAATGTGCGCGATCTGTTTGTAGAAGGCCGCCAAGTGGTCAAATCAGGMCATTTAACRGGCGTTGAATTGGGCAAAGTCATTGAGCATCAAAACAAATTGGTGCAGAAATTTATCTAAGSGTTGGAACATGTATTTAANCCTTATGGTTAGTGCCGCGATCCGYGCGCCGATGTGGTGAACATCCTGAATGAAACCCGAAAGTCCACAGGCGACCGCAAGAACAACCTAAGCCGTAAATCCACCCAAATAGGGGCCAGCGTGAGTAGCTGGTGTGCAATTAAAAARGGCCGCCCARTGGAGCGGCCTTTGRTTTGTTTGAYCTAAAAACTTAGTCTTCTTGTGGCAAGATCAGGTTYAAGATGACCGCACATARGGCTGTGGGGGCAACGGCTGATGTYGCYAGTGTTTTKACCACGCCCGGTAGGTATTGCACGGCGGTTGGCACAAGGTTTAGACCYAAGCCTGCTGTCAATGACACTGCKATGATGATCATGTTGCGGCGGTTCATTTTGACCTCTGACAACATGTTCATGCCAGCCGCGACGACCATGCCGAACATGACGATTACGCCGCCGCCAAGGACGGGTAGCGGCATCGATGCGATGACCGCGCCGATTTTTGGGGCAAGACCACAAACGATCAACACGATTGCGCCGATGGTCACAACTTGACGGGACATAACGCCTGTCATGCCGACGATGCCGACGTTTTGGCTGAACGATGTATTTGGCAAGCCGCCAAAGACTGCGGCAACGGCTGTGCCGAGGCCGTCTGCATAGGTCGCACCTGTGATCTCGGCGTCTGTGGCGTCGCGCCCAGCACCTGCTTTGGTGGTGGCCGTTGTGTCGCCGACAGTTTCAATCGCCGATACGATGGACACCAGCGTGACTGCGATAACGCCGCCTAAGCTGAATTCAAAACCAAACGGTAGGGGCTTAATGCTGGTGATCCAGCTGGCTTTTGCAACTGCGCCAAAATTCACCATGCCAAGTGTATATGCCAAGATGTAGCCTGCAATCAGGCCGATCAGGATGGCTGAGTTTGAAATCGCACCCTTGGTGAAAAATTTACACAATAAGGCGACGATGACCACGGTAAGGGCAACAGACCAGTGCATCAAAGAGCCAAAGCTTGCGGCCTCCATTTGGAAGGGTGCAGCACCACCTGCGGCATATTTAATCGCAACGGGGATCAGGTATAGGCCAATGGCCAGAATGACCAAGCCCGTGACAAGCGGCGGGAACAGCCAGCGGATTTTGCTGATCACGCTGCCCAGTGCAAAGTGGAGGATGCCACCGATCAGGCAGGATGTTAGCACGACGCCCATGCCTTGGGTTGCGGCAAGACCTGCAAGGACGCCGACAAAGGCAAAGCTGGTGCCTTGCATGATCGGCAGACGTGCGCCCACAGGGCCAAAGCCGATGGTTTGGAACAGCGTGGCGATGCCTGCAAACAGCATGGCCATTTGGATTAGGTAGACTAGATCAGGACTGCCAAAGGCAAAACCAGCGGCACCCCCGACGATRATCGATGGTGTGACGTTTGATGCAAACATCGCGAGCACGTGTTGAAGCCCTAGGGGGATTGCCTCGCCCATAGGGGGCGTGACGTTTGGATCCGAATAAGGGTTAGATGTATTAGCCATTTTAATGACCCCTCTGTTGTTTTTCRAAGCGTGCCTTCTGTGRRCACKCATGTMGAGTTRAACTCAACTAAGCRAAGTTTCGCCTATATTTTGTGAAAAGCAAGCAAAAACTGTCTATATGTAGTGTTTGAGGGGGTTAATTGTCGAATTAATAGGCGGAATAGGACTTTTCTTCGACCAGCTTTGATCCCATTAGTCGGTTTATTTGCTTTTTTAAGTCYGCSCGTCTGTCATTGGTGACATARACKGCACGGGCGAGGTCAACGAATGTTGACCCAAATTCTTTGGCACGTTCACAATCACGAATATCGTCCTCTATCGTCCAGAGTTCTTGATTCACGCTGCGCAAGCCGTCAATCAGGGCGGTCATTTTATCCGATGTTGGGATATGCTTATCGACCACATTTTGCAGCGCCGCGCGTTCGGTTTGCACGTTGGCCAATTTGTCCGCTTGGGTGATATTGGCACATTTAATGTCGAGGATGGTCAGTTTATCCAACAGCTCACCTGGGGAAATCGGGGTTAGGATATCGGTCATTTTGGCGTCCAGTCTTTGATATGCTGTGTGAGTTTGGTGCGCAGTTGGGCAAATGTCGTGTCCCAATCCATTGCAGTTTGTTGTTTGATCAGCCGCATTGACGGGTACCACGGCGTGTGGTCGGCGTAGGGTTGATACAGCCAATAGGGTTCGGAATGCAGCAGATTCCAGACGGGTACGCCCAGCGACCCCGCAACATGAACAATCGCGCTGTCCATCGAGATCACCAGATCAAGTTCGCGCATCAGTGCAGCACTATCGGCAAAATCGCGGTCGCTACTGGCAGCATCAATAATAAAGGTTGAACTGCCGTCACTTTGGAAACGCTCCAGCAAGGGGCCTTTGTAGAGTGAAAACATTTGCAGGTTTTCAATATCGGCAAGCTCTAGAAATTTATTGTGGCTGAACGACCGTTTATGATTGGCGCGGTAGGTCACCGACCCTGACCACAGCACGCCCAGTTTGAAGTGCTTTTTGTAGGGTGCGACCAGATGTTGGGCGCGTTTCTGGGCGTCTTTGGGAATATGCAATTGTGCAGGCGCAGGAATGCTGTCCAGCGTGGTGCCTAAATGAAGCGGCAAATCCATCATCGGGGTCCAGTAGTCGCAATCCGCAATATCGGCCTTGGTATTGGCAAGGSTGAAATATTGCGAAAGCTCTTTAAACAGGTTTTGCAACGGCGGTTTGACAACCATTTTGATTGTCGCGCCGCGCCTGGCCAATGCAGGCAGGAAACGCGCCATCAAAACCGTATCGCCAAAGCCTTGTTCGGGGGTGACCAATAGCGTCTTGCCCTGCAAATCTTGGCCAGACCACTGCGGGAATTCAAAATCGGGCAAATTAATCTCATCGCCTTGCCAGCGCCATTGAAAGGCTTTGAACCCGTTCGGGTAGTCGCCTTTGGCCAGTAAACTAAAGGCATGYTGGATGTGTATTTCAGGATCTTGGGGGAATTTTTCCAAGCCTTCTTGCGCAGTTYGCAAGGCAAGGTCTAGCTTTTGATTGCTACGATAACATTTAAYCAAAGAGGCATAGTTTTCAGGGCGRCTATCATCGAGKYTAAGAATTYTTTCRCGYAGTATTTCCGCGCCTGCCACATCGCCTGCATCAAAATACGCGTTGGACGCATTGTTCATTAACGACACGGAATTCGGATCAAGACGCAAGGCRCGTAGCTGGGCAAGTTTTGCCAGCGGGTAGCGCTTGGTTTTGCGGTAAAGCGCGCCCAAGTTCGACCAAATAGCCCCGTCATTGGGACAGTTATATAAGTAGCGACGATACAGCGTCTCAGCCTGTTCTAGGTCATTGGCATGGTGGGCCTCAACGGCGGCATTGCGCAACTGCGTCGGTGTTTTAAGGGGATTGCTTTTCGATGTCATATTATTTGCCTGTTCATACCCGCAAACAATAAGCGCTTGGGGGGCAGTCGTAAACTGTTTTGCCACGCTCAGGTGCGGCGAATTAACATTGTCGTTCGCAAGCAAGCTGTTATAAAGTGTCTATGCAATGGGGGCGGTAAGCTATGACAGAAATTAAACTGGTCGAAGCAAGAAAAAGTGACCGCGCTTATGAAATAGACGCAGATTTTGTGGCCAAAATCCATGCGACCGTCCGTGCGGGGGATCAAAATGCGTTGATCGCATTGCTGGAACCGTTTCATGCCGCCGATATTGCTGACTTATTAGAACAAATTGGCGCAAAAAGACGTTCTGCGTTGCTCGATCTTTGGGGCACTGAAATCGACGGCGAAGTTTTGGCCGAGATGGAAGAAGGTCTGGCCGAAGAAGTTCTGGTTGATCTGCCCGACGCTGTGGTTACCGAGGCGGTCAAAGACCTTGAAACCGACGATGTTGTCGATCTGATCGAAGACCTTAAAGTGCCGCAACGGGCGCGTGTTCTCGATGCGCTGGATGCCAGTGATCGTGTCGCGGTTGAAACGGCGTTGAAATACCCAGAATTTTCTGCCGGTCGTTTGATGCAACGCGAACTGGTCATGGCACCGACCCATTGGACGGTGGGCGAGGCAATTGATTTTTTACGGGCGGAAACAGATTTACCCGAGCGGTTCTATGATCTGGTGATGGTCGATCCGACACTGACACCCGTTGGCAAAGTGCCGCTCTCAAGCTTGATGTCATCGTCGCGCGCGACCAAGTTACCCGATATCATGGACGAAGATTTCATGACCATCCCCGTGACCCAAACCCAAGAAGACGTGGCCTATGCGTTTAACCAGTATAACATGGTATCGGCCCCCGTTGTGGACGCTGAAAACCGACTGGTCGGGATGATTACCATCGATGATGCGATGGAAGTTCTAGACGAAGAAGCCGAGGAAGATATCAARCGTTTGGCGGGTGTGGGCGATGAAAGCCTGACCGATAATATGTGGACAACCACGCGGCAACGGTTCCCGTGGTTGGCGGTTAATCTGGTGACCTCMATTCTGGCCTCTTTGGTGATTGCGCTGTTTACGGATACGATTGAAGCGATTGTTGCCTTGGCCGTTTTGATGCCGATTGTGGCCTCAATGGGCGGCAATGCAGGCACCCAAACCCTGACCGTGGCGGTACGGGCTTTGGCGACCAAGGATTTAACCCCGTCCAACGCCTGGCGGGTGATACGGCGTGAATTGGCGGTCGGGTTTCTGAACGGTCTGTTGTTCGCGGTGATCATCGGGCTTATTGGCTACTATTGGTACGGTGAGCCGATGCTGGGCCYTGTGCTGGGGCTGGCGATGGTTGGCAATCTGGTGGTTGCTGGTATCGCAGGTATTATGGTGCCGTTRGGGCTGGATAAAGTCGGTATTGACCCTGCACTTGCATCGGGTGCCTTTGTGACCACGGTCACCGATATCGTTGGTTTCCTTGCCTTTTTGGGGTTGGCATCGGCGTTGTTATTGTAATGCGGCGCGGTTAGCGCGGCATCCGTAACACTTGATCGCGTGAGCCTTTGCGCATCCGTACCGAGCTTTCACCAATCGCCGAGACCTTCCAACCGCTGACCCGCTGGCCTGTCTTTACCTTGACATAACGACCGCTTGGCAGACGCACCAAGGCGCGGCGGTTTGAGGCTTTGCCATAAACCCCCACCAGTGACAGACGTTTCTTGCTAAAGGTACTGCGCTCGGTGGCTTGCTTTTGAACATTAACCGCAGAAGGCAGGCTGGCCTTGGCCGTGCCACGGGCTGATTTTGGCGTCAGTGCAGCAGTTTGTTTTTGTTCGCTTTTGATCGACGCGATAGCGGCTTTTTTGCTACGCGATACTTTGCTGGCAAAATTGCGCGGGCGTACTTTCGGGCGTTTGGTTGTGCGTGAGGGGGCGTAGGCAGTCGTCTTTTTACGCGCGTCTTGTTGTGCCTTGGCGGCCTGTTCTTTAGCGGCCTGTTCAACCGCTTTTTCAATCGCGGTGGTATCAACAATGGGTTCTGGCTTGATAATTTTTAAGTTTTTAGGTCGCACACGGGGTTTGATACCTGCCAAAGCAGGATCGGCGTGGTCCAGCAGGGTTGGTTTTGGCGTGGTAATGATCGCCAAGTTAGAGGGGCGCAGTTTCGGGCGTATATTGGCTAAGGCAGGATCGGCAAGCGCCAAAAGATCGGGTTGTGCTGGTTCAGGAGCTGCCTGAATGACCGCGGTCTCTTGTGCATCTGTCGCAGGTTGATCCGTGGGGGCAAGGGCGGCTTTTTTTTGAAGCTCTTCAAGGTCTTGCGTGCGTATTTCCGGCTTAATTCCTGCCAGTAAATCAGGGGTTTGCGCGATGATTTCTTGTACATCTAATTTACGCAAAGGCGGGATGATTTTCGGGGCACCTGCATAGAGCATAATCCCGTCAGGACTTAGCGTGCCTTTGGTTGAAGGGGTAACCTCTAGCGCGGCGGCGGGTTCTGGTTGTTGGCTCAGAACCTCGGGCGTTGCAGGGGTTTGGGCTAAGCTAGGCGCTTGCGGCAAAGCTGGTGTTGTTACTGTCGGGGCAACTGCGACTTGGTTTTGTGTAGGTGGGCTTTGCACAGGTGGGTTTGGCACTTCTGCAATAATCACTGATGGCGTTACAGACGGCGTTACGGGCGGCGCAGTCACTAAAGGCGCACTTGAAAATGAAGGTGCCGAGTCGGCAACAGGGGGCGTGGCCAGCGGGGCAATGCTGGGCGGCGTGGTCGGTGTTGATTGCGTCTTTGCAAGACTGTTGAGCGCTGTGGTTTCTGCGGCATTATCCGCAGGCGGCGTCAGGTCGGTTGGAACCGACGCGGTTTGCACTTGGGTCTCTGGCGTGGCTTCAAGTTTGGCGATCTCGTCTTTGCCATCAAAGATATAGCCGTAAGCAAAATAGACGCCTGCAACCAGTAAAAGGGCGAACACTGCCATAATCAAGCGCGGCGAGAATATCTTTTTATACTCAAAAGTTTGGGTGCGGCCTTGCGGCATTTTAAAGGCGTTGGTTTGTGCCGCCTGCGCGGTATTTTTTGGCAGTTCGATTGAAATACGCGGTGCTGGTATGACAGGCGGCGTTTTTGGTGAACTGTCTTTTGAGCCGTGACGCACAGGGGCGATCAGGTCTTTGTTTCGAATAGAGGCAAATGCCGCAGAGGTTGGTACAACTAGAGGGGCTTCTTCATCCGTTGTTTTATCCGCAATGTCAGGCTTGTTTGGTGTGGTTATTTGTGGCGCAGGCGGAATTTGTATTTTTGTTGCAGAAAATAGGTTCATGATAACCGAGGATCTGGGTGACGGTTCAGAACCACTCAAACAGAATTCCTCCCATTCCAGATTTGCGATATAAAAAGCGTCCAGTGTGGCTGTCAGTATTTCAGATCCTCTCAACTCGGCTTGAAC
>NVSA01000106.1 GCA_002401045.1 Paracoccaceae bacterium | reverse complement strand
AGCGTCAAATGAACAGCTTTGGCCGATGCAACACGGTGGGTCGGCCCTGGGTTTTCGACATCACTATAGGGGTGCCACAGATGTTTGGCGTCAAATGCGTCTGGGGTCATAAGATGGCGCCTAAATCAAATGCATTTGAAAATGTTGCCTTTAAGCTTGCAGGTGTTAGCGGATCAATTATCGGTAAGCGACCAAGGTGGCGTGCCTTGCCAAAGTCACATATGGTTTGTTCAACTGCTGGTTCGGCTGCGCCAATAAAGGCCACTCCGATCACGGGGCAGCCTGCATTTTGTAAGGCTTGTAATGATAGCAGGGTGTGATTGATTGTGCCTAATTTCGTGCGGGCACATAGAATAACGGGGGCTTTCCAACCTGCGAAAACATCTAAAAATAATGTATCACGGTTGAGCGGCACCATGACCCCGCCTGCCCCTTCAATGATAAGAGGTCCCGTAACATCGGGTAGCTTTAAGCGGTTTTGATCGAGGGTTATGCCCTCAGCCTCGGCGGCTAAATGTGGTGATGCCGCTAGGTTTAATCGGTAGGTTTCTGCTAGGACGGGTTGCCCAGACAAACGTGACACGACTTGGCTGTCGGTTTTCCCAGACAATCCTGCTTGAACGGGTTTCCAATAGGTCGCGGCCAAAGCTTGGGTTAATCCTGCGGCAAAAATGGTTTTGCCGATGTCGGTATCTGTCCCCGTGACAATGATTGCATCAGACATTTGGACGGCTTTCCAGCTCTTCGGCTAGGGCGCTAAACATATCGCTGATCTGGGTTGTTGATGTGTTGAGTGTTATTGAAATTCTCAGCCGCGCCGTGCCACGCGGGACTGTCGGCGGGCGAATGCCGCGTATATCAAACCCGCGTGCTTGCATGTTTTGGGCGATTGCCATGGTATGTTTGTCATCGCTAATAATCACCGGAATGATTTGCGATTGTAGTATGGTTAGACCGCATTTTTTCTGGGCTTCTTGATGGGCATGACTGATCTGTTTGGAAAGGGCGTCGCTTGGGCATGGGTCTTGGCGTAAGGCTTGCAAAGATGTGCGCACTAAGGCGGCGCTTAACGGCGCGGGGGCGGTTGCGAAAATAAAGCTGCGGGCTTTGTTTATCAGGGTATCTATCAAAGGTTCCGCGGCACAAACCAGCGCGCCTGAAACCCCCAAAGCTTTGCCGCATGTGTGTAATGTGACGATGTCGGCTTGGCCTTCATAGGCGGACATAAACCCGCGGCCTTGCACGCCAAAAACGCCTGTCGCATGGGCTTCATCGGCAACTAGAACTGCATCATGGCGCTGTGCTAGTGCCACAAAATCAGCAATTGGAGCGCGGTCGCCATCCATGCTGTAGAGGGTTTCAAAGGCCAGCCAAATACGCCCCGTGCCGCCTTGATTTTTCCAGTTGGTGATTAAGCTTTCGGCGTGGCTGGCATCGTTATGTTTAAAGGCAATCGTTTGCGCCCGTCCCAAACGCATGCCATCATGGGCGCTGGCATGGATTAAGGCGTCATAGAGAATTAAATCACCTTGCCGTGGAAGCGTGCTGAAAATTGCCGTATTTGCAACAAAACCGCCGCCAAAAAACAGGGCTTTTGGAGCGCCAAAAAAAGTCGCGGCTTCGGATTCCAGCGCTTCATGTTCAGGGTCATTGCCGCGCAACAGACGTGAAGCCCCCGCCCCCAATCCGACCCCGCGCTCAATCGCGGTTATTGCGGCGTCACGTAAAATCTTTGAACGCGCCAGCTCCAGATAGTCATTTGAAGCAAAGTCATAGCCTGTACAGGGGGCTAATATTCGATATCGACCTCTGGTCTTTAGGCTATCAAGTGCATTTTGATGGGTCTCAAATCCGATCACCTTGCGCCGTCACAACCCGCAGGCATAGCCGTAATCCCTAAGCGCTCAAACAAGATCGCATCTTTGTCCTCGGTGGGATTATCTGCTGTGAGCAAAGTTTCCCCGACAAAGATCGAATTGGCCCCTGCAAAGAAACACATGGCTTGCATCTCATCGCTCATTTCGGTGCGCCCTGCGGACAGGCGAACATGGGTTTTTGGCATCAAAATACGCGCCAGCGCGACCGTGCGGACAAACTCGATTGGATCCAGCGGCGTCACTTTTGCCAGCGGGGTATCTGCAATCGGGATCAGCATATTGATAGGGACGCTGTCAGGATGAGCATCAAGAGTTGCCAATGTGACCAGCATGTCGACGCGGTCCATTTGCTGTTCGCCCATGCCAACAATGCCGCCTGCACAAACTTTTATGCCTGCTTCGCGCACACGGTTTAACGTGTCGATGCGGTCGGCAAAGGTACGGGTTGTGATGATTTCGGAATAGTAGCGTTCAGAGGTATCAATGTTGTGATTGTAATAATCTAATCCTGCATCTTTTAGGCGCAAGACTTGATCGTCTTCCAACATGCCCAAGGTCATGCAGGTTTCCATTCCCATGGCTTTGACGCCTTCAACCATGGCCGTTAGTGCGCCCATGTCGCGGTCTTTGGGGCCGCGCCAAGCAGCGCCCATACAGTAGCGGGTTGCGCCGTCTTCTTTGGCTTTGCGGGCTTGGGCTAGAACCCGTTCAACCTCAATCATTTTGCTGGCTGAAAGCTGTGAGCCGTTACGGGCGGATTGACTGCAATAGGCACAATCTTCAACACAGCCACCTGTTTTAATGCTTAGAAGTTTGCTGCGTTGCACCTGATTGGGGTCAAAGTATTTACGGTGAATTGTATGTGCCTGAAACAACAGATCATTCAAAGGCTGACGATAGAGCTTATCAGCCTGCGTCCGTGTCCAATTGTTGCGTATTTCCAAATTCCCGTGCATCTACCCACCCCTATTATAGATCATATCGTGAATAAGTTGTCACGAGTGCAGATTTTATAGATTATTTATGGGTTCTTGTCGATGCTGTCTATAAATTATAGATAATATGGTAATTTAGTATATTATTCAACGTAGCGGTAAGGATTTTCCGCTACGTTGGTCGCCTATAGGAATCAGTGTAGTGTGACGCGGCAAGATTTTAATCCGTGTAGGATGTTGTTTTCTGCCAACTCAAATTCATGTATTTCAAAGCGTTCAACCCGTTTGACCAATTCACTAAACAGCGCGCGCATTTCAAGGCGTGCGAGATTTTGGCCAACACAATTATGTTCACCAATGCCAAATCCAAGATGATCTTTACTGTCGCGCCGCGTGATATCGAACTCTGTGGGGTTGCCCCATTTACGCTCATCACGGTTGGCAGAGCCATATGAAAGGATCACCCGTGATCCCGCAGGCAGTGTGACACCGCCGATTTCAACGTCTTTGGCAACACTGCGCGAAAAGTTCTGAATCGGACTCTCAAGGCGGATTGCTTCGTTGATTGCACTGGGGATCAGGGCTGGTTTTTCGCGCAATATTTGCCATTGATCGGGGTTCTTTGCCATCAGCCAAACCATCCATGATGTGGCAAATATTGTCGTGTCCAGTGAAGGCCCCATATAGTCGTTCATCATAAAGGGCGCGTCTTCAAGGCTGACTTCGCCCGCATGTGCCGCGTCCCAAATCATTTGCGCCCAGCCGTCGGGTTTCAATTTGCCTGGAACGCATTGTGTGAACGCGTATTCAACCATTTCTGCGACAATCGGGAATGCGGCTTGGGTGCGTTCATTTAACGGGCCAAAGCAATCAAAATTTGCAGGTGCCCAATCTAGCATACGTTCACGGCCTTCTTCGGGTAGACCCACAAGGTCGGCCACAATTGTGACGGGTAAATGCTGGGCTAGATCAGTCACGACGTCAAAGGTTTTTTGTTCCCACAGGTTTGAGATTAAAGTTTCCGCCTCGTTTGATATGCGTTCGCGCAACAAGGATAATCCGCGCGGGGTCACAGGGCGTTCAATTACTTTGCGCAAAGCATCGTGACGGGGCGGGTCCGAACAGAGCAATCCGCCTTTTAGTTTCTCGTTCATTTCGTCATTCATGGTGACGCCGCCAGCGGATGAAAATGAAGACCAGTCTTCGAGCACTTGTTTGACTTCATCGTAGCGTGACACGAAATACATATCATACTGCTCAAGCCAAATGACGGGCCCTGCATCGCGCAATTTTTGATAGCCTGGGTAAGGGTCTTGTAATGCGGCGTGATCAAAGAGTTTGTAGTCGGAAATGACGGCCCCTTTTGCAGGGGCCTTTGGTGGTATTTTGGACATAAATTTCTACCTAAGCTTATGTTTCGTTGAGGAGCTTTAGCTCACCCGTCAATGAAATTTCGGGCGCATGGGTATTGTCCACAATGGCCAGTTCATAAGGGAAATCAGTACCTTTTTTCCATTGCCCGCCAACAAGCTTGGTTGTGCAGACGTTTTTCACCGGATTACGTGGCCCGCCGCCTTGCCAATTTACGCGTCCAACAATGGATTGGTAATCCGTGTCAGCAATGGCTTGGCGGATTGTATCAGGGTCTTTGGGATCGCTACTACGTTTTAAGGCGTCGATCGCGACCTCAAGCAAAGCATGTTTAAACCCTAGCGGTTGTGTCCATTGGCGACCCGTAGATTTAGTATATTTTGCGGCAAATTCTGCGGCAGATTGCCCAGAAAGGCCAGATTTATACGGGTGCGATGGTGACCACCATACTTCGGATGTGATGCCTTCGCCTGCATCGCCCAATGCTTCAACTGCGGCAGGGAAGAGCATGGCTTTGGCGACGGTCACAAATTTAAGTTTCTGACGTAGGCCTTGTTGTGCGGCTTGTGCCCAGAAAGTTGTGAAATCGGGTGGAATGACCGCACCTGTCAGGATTTGAACATCTGCGGTATTGAACGCAGAAATAAAGGATGAAAAATCATCTGCCATGGGTGTAGCGAGACCCGGCAATGTCATATCATATCCTGCGGCACGAATGGGTCCGGGAAAACCTAAGGTTTCGTGGCTCAAGGCAACGCCTTCGACATCATTAGCAAAAAAACCACCAACTTTATGGTTGGTCTCTTCGCGGTCCCACATGGCAGTAAAAGCCCCCAGTAAATCTTGCAGTCCCCAGAAAAAGTGATAGGTCCAATCAAAACCTTTGTCAGGTGTGCCGCCACGGGCAAAGTAGCTGGCTTCCCATGGCGCGTCGGTTGTCACGCAGGGCACTTCGTTGAGTTCGGCCACGTCTGAAACGGGGTTCACAGTGTCCCCTGTTGAAGAGGCGCAGATTAAATTTACTTCGTCGCGTAAGATCAGATCAGTGGCAACTTCTGCGGCTCGGCTGGGGTTTGACTGACTGTCACGGACTAAAATTTCAACATCCCAGTCTTTCCCCCCCGCCTGAATACCGTCTGCTAATATTCCGCGAATTTGGTTTACAACAAAATCGTCGGCCTCGCCAAATGCGGCGAGCGGGCCTGTCTGTGGACTTACAAACCCAATGCGCAAAGTCTGTTTGGATTTAGCAAGAGCAGGTGCGCTGAGGACAGGCACCGCTGATAGGCTGACCGCTCCCTTGATGAAGCTTCGGCGTGATGTGCCGTTTGCTGGCTGGATGTTGGTTTTTTTCATTTTATTCTCCCATGTTTTGACCACTTGCGCTAAGCGCCTCCATAAGTGATCTATTATCGAACATGATGGTTCATCATTTTTGACAATAGGTCAAGTGATAGCTAGATACTGGCTGAAACATGATAGGGCAGTTATGGTAAAACGGGTTCAAAAACGGCAGGTTCTAACACGTGCACGGCTGATACGCTGTGCGTTTGAAATTATGTCGTCCAAAGGTGTATCCAGTACGTCTATTCAAGAGATAACGGATGCCGCCGATATCGGATTTGGTACGTTTTACAACTACTTCGCTAGCAAAGAAGACCTGGCAACTGCCGTTTTGGATTGTGTTATTCATAACCTTGGACAGCGCAATCAATTGGCTAATCTTGACACTAAGGATGCGGATCCCATTTTGGTTATTGCAAATTCTGTCCGTCTAACGGCAGCTGAAATGCGGTCAAATCCAATGTGGCGTTGGTGGTTGCGACGGACTGATTTGATGGTACGGCGGATGAAGGTTGGGTTCAAACCTTATGGTTTGGAGGATATTAGGCGCGCGACTCAAGCAGGCAAATTACAGGTACCACACGGTGATGTTGAAACAGCTTGGAGCTATCTTATCTGGCTGTTGGCAGGGACAATTACCGACATTGCCGAGGGTGATTTGCCGATTAATCAAGAAAGCCGAATGGCACAGGCTATTTTGGCTGTGATGGGAGTTGAACCGACAGTCGCAGAGGAAATAGCGCAACGCCCTTTACCAGAACTACCCCCCCTTGAAATTGATTTTGGGTTTTGTTTGGATCAAGTTGATAAGGTCGCTTAAGGGCGTTGCGGGTTATTACATATAGGTGCGCACTGAGGTAATCAGATTTGGATCGTTTGGGTCTAAATCATACACGCCCGCGTTGATGCGCCCATCAGGCATAGCGCATTCTGAAGCGGCTGATTTCCCTGTCTTTATGGCCGTCATTAACGGCATGGCAAAACCCGTTTCCCCTAACATTCCTGTAAATTCAGCCCGTAAATCAACCGYACCTGAAACRGTTTGAYCGTTGGAATGRGCAAAGCTGGCGTTGGGGGTAAAAAGCGCCATAATCCCGTCCAGATTGTTTTGTTCCATGGCCTGCAAAAGGTGTGACATGGCGGAATTATCCGTATCGGCACCTTGAGCCGCTTGGACTAAAGTCGCGGGGCGATCTGTGTTTATAGCAACATCAGAATACACCCGCACGCTTTGCGCCGCGCTATCAATCACAAACAACACAGGCAACACCCCTGCCCTCGATTGATATCTGTATTCGGCAAAAATCAAATTAGAACCGCGGGTTGTCGCAACATGTTCTATTGTGTGTTTGGTTGTATCAGGCCACAGTCGGCTGTTGGCCTGAAACTCACGGGATGTAGTGCGCCCTGTATCGGGCGCATCAATTATTGTTTGGGTCTTTAGGATGTCGCGTAAAGCATCAACATAAAGCGTGTTTATCTGTTGGGTCATTTGACATGCAATTCAATAAGATCGAGCGACTCTTTTTCCGCCGATTCCAAATAACCTTTGACCAAGGCTTTTTCCAAAAACTTTGTTAACGCTGGCGCGTTGGCGGCCATACACAGCGATACCAGTCAAATTGCACACAGCGCCAGCCAGCTGATAAAACAATATTTCGATTCAGATTCACAATTTGAAAAACCAGTCAATTTCCCCGAGAACTTTGATATCGACATTAACAAACAGGTTTTTCGAGCACTGGATCTTGACATCCCCGATGTGAGCACGCTGAAACGTTCGTTACTGGAAAAGGCGCAGGACAGTAGCGAGGAGGCATTGTGAAACAACTTGGTATAAGCAAACAAATAATATTAATAGCCATTTTCCCTGCGCTTATTGTCTCAG
>NVSA01000105.1 GCA_002401045.1 Paracoccaceae bacterium | reverse complement strand
AGACGGCGGAATGATTTGTCCCAAAGTGCCAGAGGCCGCAATCGTGCCCGTGGACAGCGCATTGGAATAGCCATTGCGCATCATCGCAGGCAATGAAATCAGTCCCATCGCCACAACGGTCGCACCGACAATCCCCGTGGTTGCCGCCAATAATGTACCAACGAAAACCACCGATATGCCCAAGCCCCCTGGCACGGGGCCAAACAGGTTAGCCATGGTGATCAACAGATCTTCGGCAATCTTAGAGCGTTGCAACATGATGCCCATAAAGATGAACAACGGGATCGCGATCAGCGTGTCTCGTTCAGGTTCCCAATAGACCCCGCGCAGGTTCGTCACCCCCGCCGACAGCCATTGTTTTGGCCCACCTTGGGCAAAGAATGCGTCCGTTGCCCCTTCAAACAGATAGCCCGATCCAGCCGCAATCATGATGGTAATGATCGACGCGCCTGGCAGAGCGAAAGCCACAGGAAACCCCATGCCCAAAGCCGATGCCATCAGTACAACAAGTAGAAAAAGGAAAAACCATTCCATGATTAATGTGCTCCCGTAGTGTCGGGATCCCGTTTGTCAGGGTCTCCGCGATAATCTGCGACCGATGCCAACATATAACTGATAAACTGGATCATCATTGAAATGGCAAAGATGGCTAAAAAGCCTGCCATTAAGTATTTTACATATAGTCCAAAGCCAGATTGAGACGTCTCAAAGTTCAGCAAAGGTGAATTAATAATAGAGGCTTTTGATCCCATACCGACGATTAAAATCGTCCAGCACAACAATATCCCCATGAACAAAGAGCCAAAGGCATTCAGCCCGCCCTTGGTCTTTTCACGCAAGCCTGCATAGACGATATCAACGCGCACATGGCCCTCTTCCAATAAAGTATACGCCGATGAAAACAGGAATAATGCACCGTACCAGAACCGCACAAGGTCAGCCATAAAGGCTTGTTCATAAGAGAATATAAAGCGTAAAAATACGATGATTAGCTCGGCGACAATGACCATCAAAGCCAGCCAATGCACGCCCAACGTGCGGCTAAAACAGGCGGTGATAACGCCCAAAATCATCAAGGGAAAATGTACATAAGTACCGCGAAACACCGACCGCCCAAGGCTTTTGGTCATTTCCGTCCCGACAATGCCTTTGAGTAAATCCTCAACCCGCAGGAAGGAAATAATCATGTCCACCATGCCAATATACAGCACGATGAAAAAGCAGGCACGGATAAAAAACGTGTTCATATCTGAAATGCGCGCACTGTCTGCGCGCAAAGTCACATTCGGTTTGCGCAACACCAACAAGAACGCCAGTAAAACCACAAACGGATAAAGGGCAGCTTGCATGATTGCAGCAAATCCCCCCGACCAAGCGGCCCCTGGAAAACCGCTCCAATATGTTAGAAAATTATTTGCCAAAAAGGCGAACATAATCCCTAATAATGACCAACCTACAAACCGTGTGGTTTTGGTTAATTTAGAAATAGATGTTACTGACGTGACCATCTTTGCCCCCCGCGCAAATGGAATGATAATTTTCCCAAAAGATGTGATTGCGACCAAGGCACAAAATGCCTTGGTCCTTTTAAATGCCTGACTTAACCGTTGATCACACGGTTACGTTTTTGAACGTAAGACATGTCAGACAAAGCTGTCCAAGAACCAATTTCAGCGCGTGCCGCAACAACCGCATCAATGGTCTTTTTCGCCAACGGGCTGTGATCACGGGTTTCTTCCATGACCTCGGCCGCCGCTTCACCAAATGCATCGTACACATCGTCATTGAACTCGCGTAATTGCACGCCTTGTTCGTTGATCAACTTGTTCAAATATGCACCATTATTGGCGTTGGTTTCGGCCAGTGTACGCGAGTTTTCCTCGTTACAAGCAGCTTCAACGATGGCTTTATGTGTGTCAGAGAGACCGCTCCAGAACTCCATGTTCATACCTAAGGCGAGCTGTGCACCTGGCTCATGCATGCCAGGGAAATAGTAATATTTCGCCGCTTCATAGAACTTCATAAAGTAGTCATTATAAGGGCCAACCCACTCGGTTGCATCAATCGCACCCGATGTCAGATTTTCATAGATCTGGCTTCCTGGCAGGGACACTGGGGACGCGCCAAGTTTAGACATCACATCACCGCCCAAACCCGGAATACGCATTTTCAGACCTTTAAAGTCATCTGCAGAGTTTATCTCTTTGTTGAACCAACCGCCCATTTGAACGCCTGTGTTGCCCATTGCAAAGTTTTTCAAACCAAACCCGCCAGCCAACTCATCCCAAAGTTCTTGACCGCCACCATATTTGATCCAAGCATCCATTTCTGTGGCTGTCAGGCCAAACGGAATAGCTGTAAAAGCGGCCCAAGCTGGGTGTTTGCCCTTCCAGTAATAATCCGCGCCAATATAGGCTTGCGCATTACCAGAAGCGACTTCGTCAAAGCTGTCAAAGGCCCCAACACGTTCACCAGCGCCAAAGTATTTCACTTCGATTTCGCCGTCTGTCAATTCTTGAATGCGGGCTGCAAGACGTTGCGCGGGCAGTCCAAGACCTGGGAAATCTCGTGGCCATGTRGACACGATCACCATCTCTTTTTTACCTTGTGCAACCGACGGGGCTGCAAGCGAAGTAGCGGCACCTGCAATCGCAGCACCCGTTAAAAACTTCCGACGTTCCATATAATTCCTCCCAAATGGATACAATAYCGCAATACTGAAACCACGATATCGATTCTGTCTAGTTTTATCGTAAGATCAGCACAACACGCACTACTACTAGTGTACATCGGTAGTACTACGCAAAACCTTGTTCTGTTTGTGCGCATCAAAATCAGATATGGTTACACTGCTCTTGGGAGGCGCCTAAAATGACCTATCGAACAAAACTGATTTTTATCGTTTTGTTGCCGTTGATCCTAATCTCGGCGGCGACCATCTTTGTGGTTAATTTTCAATCTGCACGGCTGACAAAGTCCCAAGGGGCGATTATCGAGAAAATGTATCTTGAGCTGAAACAAGCTGAATTGAAAAACTACATTCAACTGGCACGTGGTGCTGTGGCACCGATGTATAACTCAACGCTCAAAAGCGAACGCCAAGCGAAACRYGAAGCGACTRAAATCTTGCGCCGCATGTCTTATGGARCTGACAATTACTTTTTCGTGTTYGATGAYCAAGGYACCAATATCGTCAATCCACGCTTCACCTATCYTGTCGGCAACAACTGGCTTGGCCTTAAAACTGACGACGGCAAACAAGTCATCAGCGACTTGATCAAAGTCGCCAAGGACGGCGGCGGTTTTTATGAACATAGCTGGCTTAAACCCTCTACGGGTCAATATGTTGATAAGCTGGATTATGCGATCTATTTCCCGAAATGGAACTGGATGCTGGGCACGGGCATCTACCTAGATGAYGTCGCCCAACGTGTGGGCAGCGTTCAAGGCGAAATGCAAAATTCCAYCAAACAAACCCGTCTGGTTTTGTTGCTGTTGTCGATTGGTGCAATCATTGTGACCAGYATTATTTTGGGCGGTGTGCAACTGTCCGAGCAACGCCTTGCAGATGGGAAACTAAAGGCACTAGCAACCCGTCTTGTGGACATTCAAGAAAATGAACGCAAACGGGTGRGCCGTGAATTGCATGACAGTATCAGCCAGCTTTTGGTCTCGGCACGCTACGGCATTGAAACKGCGCAATCCAATACACGGCGCAGCTCTAAGGTCTACCWRCCGATTGAAAAATCCATKCAAGCCCTTGATACTGCCATCAACGAAGTGCGGCGTATTTCCATGGATTTGCGCCCCTCTGTGCTGGACGATATGGGACTTGCCGCCGCGATCAAAGGCTTGGGCGCGGAATTCAAATCCCACAATAATTTTGATGTTGCCGTCCATACCGACACCGTTCACAATCTGTTATCGGACAAAGCCAAAACCGCCCTATACCGTGTGGTACAAGAGGCGTTAACCAATGTCACAAAGCACACCAACGCGCAAAACGTGTCGGTGAAATTAACAAAAGAGCGGCGCAGAATTCATCTTGATATTACCGATGATGGCACCGATCAAAGCGGCATCACGAAGCTGAAAAATACTGCGGGGTTGGGGATCAGAAACATGCAAGAACGGATCGACAGTTTTGGCGGTAGCATCAGGTTTTCAGATATTAAACCCCATGGTTTGAAAATTTCAGTTACCCTACCAATAGAGCGTGATCGTTCAAAAAGCAGTTACTAAGGATATCGTATGGCACAAGATAAACAGCTCCTAAAACTTGTGGTCGTCGACGATCACGACCTGTTACGCGAAGGCATTACCGCACGCCTATCGGATGTGCCTTTCGTCGATATTGTCGCTCAAGGCCGCAACGGGCTAGAGGCCATTGAACTGTGCAAAACCCATAATCCTGATTTGTTGTTGCTCGACATTTCCATGCCTGTAATGAACGGGCTAGAGGCCGCGACCCAGATACTCAAAGACATGCCTGACATGCGTATTTTATTTTTGTCGATCTATAACGACAATGAATATGTCCAAGAAGCCTTGCGTATCGGCGCAGGGGGATTTTTGCTCAAGGATGTGTCCAAAGAAGAGATGCTCAATGCCATTCGGTTTGTGGCACGGGGCGAAACCTATCTAGGCCCCAAAATTGCCGCGGCACTAAGCCAAGCGATTTTAAAGCGTCAACGCGCCCAACATTCCTACGATCTGACCCAACGCGAAATGCAAATACTTGGGCTGATTGCCGAAGGTCATCTGAACAAAGARGTCGCCTACCGTCTGGGCATCTCAATCCGCACAGTTGAAAGTCACCGATCATCAATCCGCGAAAAAGTCGGCGGCGGAAATGCCGCCGCATTGGCCAAAGTCGCAAAGGAATTAGGGTTGTAGACAAATATCCCACGATCAAATTCATCAACCCTTGTCCCGCGCCCCTATTACGCGTATGAAAACCGCGATAAGAATAAGGTGAATATGATGTCTCGCATCGTGATGAAATTTGGTGGTACCTCTGTGGCGGATTTGGAAAAAATCGCCAATGCCGCGCAAAAAGTGCAACAAGAGGTCGACAATGGCCACGAGGTAATCGTGATCGTGTCTGCCATGTCTGGTAAAACCAATGAACTCGTTGGTTGGGTCAAAGACAGCGCACCGAGCGGTGGGCTCTATGACCGTGCCGAATATGACGCAATTGTATCGTCGGGTGAAAACATCACCTCTGGCTTGATGGCCATGCGCTTGCAAGAAATGGGCATCCCTGCCCGCAGTTGGCAAGGCTGGCAAGTGCCCGTGCAATGCACAGGCCACCATGAAAATGCCCGTATTGACGCAATCCCAGCCGATAACATGAATGCCGCTTTTAAATCTGGCACCAAAGTTTGCGTTGTCGCAGGTTTCCAAGGCATCATGGCTGACGGTCGCATCGCCACGCTTGGGCGCGGTGGATCAGATACCACAGCCGTAGCCTTTGCCGCCGCATTTGAGGCGGAACGCTGTGACATCTACACCGACGTTGACGGCATTTACACCACCGACCCGCGCATTGTCAGCAATGCCCGCAAGCTGAACAAAATATCCTATGAGGAAATGTTAGAGTTGGCGTCTTTAGGCGCAAAAGTCTTGCAAACCCGATCCGTTGAGCTTGCCCGCAGTTACCGCGTCAAACTGCGCGTTCTATCAAGCTTTGACGAAGACATCTCAGATAAAGTTGGCACTCTCGTGTGCCCAGAAGAGGAAATTATGGAAAATTTGCGTATTGTTAAAGGTGTGGCCTATTCCCGTGACGAAGCAAAAGTAACCTTGCTGTCCGTCGCTGATCGCCCAGGTGTTGCCGCCGCAATCTTTGGCCCGCTAGCAGATGCAGGCGTCAATGTTGATATGATCGTTCAGAACATTTCAGGCGAAGGGCGCACCGATATGACGTTCTCTTGCCCTGTTGATCATGTGGCTTTGGCGCAAGAGGCCATGCAAAAAGCCAAAGACGCAGGCGACATAAACTTCGTCGAGCTTGTCAAAGATACCGAAGTCGCCAAGATCTCAATTGTTGGCAACGGCATGCGTTCCCAAGCAGGTGTTGCCAGCAAAATGTTCCAGATTTTAGCCGACGAAGGGGTGAACATTCGCGTCATTACAACATCGGAAATAAAAATATCTGTGCTTGTTGATCGAAAATATATGGAATTAGCTGTCCGCGCGTTGCATGATGCCTTTGAATTGGCACAAGAAGCATAGCAAAGATTTTATATGGCCCAGACACCCGGCAAGACTTCCAGAACACTTTTACAGCGCCTGCGCGATACTTTGGCACAGGACGGTGACGGTCAAGAACGCCTTGATCACATCACCCAATTGGTATCCCAAAGCATGGGCGCTGAAGTCTGTTCAATTTATTTGCGGCGCGATGAACAAACCCTAGAGCTTTGCGCGACCGAAGGCTTGAACAAGGCATCGGTTCACCAAACACGTATGCGTTTTGGCGAAGGCTTAGTCGGTCTTATTGCCAAAAAAGCCGCCCCCATTAACGCCGAAGATGCCCCGCAAACCAAAGGCTTTCGCTACATGCCTGAAACCGGCGAGGAAGTATATTCGTCGCTCTTGGGTGTGCCTATCCAACGTTTGGGCGAAGTTTTAGGCGTCTTGGTCGTCCAGAACAAAGAACCGCGCAAATACAAAGACGACGACATTTATGCCCTTGAAGTTGTGGCGATGGTCATTGCCGAAATGAAAGAACTCGGTGCCTTTATCGGTGAAGGCGAAGCCATGACTGCGCCGCACCAACGCGCACATTTATTTAAGGGCGGTTCCGCCCAAGAAGGCGCGTCCCAAGGCGTCGTACTGCTACACAACCCCAAAATCATCATCTCAAACCCCGTTGCCGACGATCCAGAGAGTGAGAAAAAGCGCCTAAACGATGCCATTGAGCAATTACGCCTCAACGTAGACGATTTGCTTTCGGCCAATAGTGACGGCAATAAAGAACAACAAGAGGTCATGGAAACCTACCGCATGTTCGCCAACTCTCGAGGTTGGGTGAACCGCCTTGAGGCCAGCATTGATCGCAGCCTTTCAGCCGAAGCGGCGGTTGAAAAAGAACAATCCGCCACCCGCGCGCGTATGAGCCGTGTGCCCGACCCTTATTTGCGCGAACGTCTGCATGATCTTGACGATCTGTCCAACCGCCTGTTGCGTCTGCTGACAGGCCAAGGGCGTTCTGCCACCGATAAGTTACCAGACAATGCAATCCTTGTTGCCGACAACATCGGCCCTGCGGATTTGCTGGAATACGGCAAGAGAATTAAAGGTCTGGTGTTAGAAAACGGATCGGTCGGTTCCCACGCCGCAATCATTGCGCGGGCTTGGGCGATCCCCATGGTCATTCACGCCACCAACATCACCCGCGATGCGCTGAACGGCGATGAGATTTTGGTCGACGGCGATCAAGGCGTGGTGCATCTGCGCCCCGATGAAAGCGTCACATCGGCGTTTCA
>NVSA01000104.1 GCA_002401045.1 Paracoccaceae bacterium | reverse complement strand
ACCTTAAATGACGGATGAGGCGCATTGCGCTTGCGGCGCTGCTCCTTACCGAAACTATCGACATCAGCGAGTTCGGTACTGACCGCCCCGGTTTTATCCATGTCGGCATGACAAGAACTACAAAGCTTATCATCCTGCCGCACGATACTGCTAGGCTCATCATGCTCTATATGACAGCTTGCGCAGCGCGAGCCATCAAGTTTGGTAATATCGTGCATTGAGGTATCAAAATGATGATTAGTATCATCGTGGCAACTTAAACACGAATTGTCTTGAACCACTTCGAATGCGTTAACGTGACATACTTGGCAGTTTTGATTTAATTCGGGAATTCGATGTATTATATAATTCTTTATATTATAATTATATATTAAAAATAACCTCAAAGACCCTGATCTTAATGTCCAGATGATTGCCCAAAACCTAAAGACATCGCCGCGCCAACTACAACGCGAATTTGCAGCAACAGGGACAACACCGACGGCCTACATTCGTAAAAAGCGCCTTGAGCAGGCCTGCAAAATGCTTCTTGAGCGCAAACAAGGCCAGTCAGAAGCCCAGATTTCATCTATCGCTTTTGCCACAGGATTTAACGATATATCCTATTTTAACCGCGTATTTCGCAAATCTTTTGGATGCACCCCCAGCCAATACGCGCAAAAATAATTCCATTGCCAGCAAAAGCCTCGCATCTTATTAATATGCTGAAATCTAGGCAAGCATCGGTAATTCTCAATGACATTTGAAACAGTTTCAACAATCCGCAGTCACGCGGGCACMCAAGGYGTCTACACGCACGCATCAAACGCCACAAAAACCGACATGACATTCTCGGTCTTTGTACCAGACCATGAAGCGGGCAAAAAACTGCCCGTCATCTGGTATTTGTCAGGCCTGACATGCAGCCATGCAAATGTTACCGAAAAAGGCGAGTTTCGCGCCGCTTGCGCCGCCCAAAAAGTGATCTTTATCGCCCCCGACACATCGCCACGCGGCGACGGCGTTCCAGACGATGCAGACGGGTCTTATGACTTTGGTCTAGGGGCTGGGTTCTATGTGAATGCCACCCAAGAACCCTTTGCTGAAAACTACCAAATGCAAAGCTACATTGAGGATGAGTTACCCAAATTGATCGCGGAAAATTTCCCCGCCGATATGGATAACCAAGCCATCATGGGCCATTCCATGGGCGGGCACGGTGCGCTAACAATCGGTCTGCGCAATCCGCAAACTTACAAATCAGTCTCGGCATTTTCCCCAATCGTAGCCCCCGCATCCTGCCCATGGGGCGACAAAGCCCTGACAGGATATATCGGTGACAACAAACAAGACTGGGCGCAATATGACGCCTGCTTACTGCTGGAAAACGGCCATAAAACAGCCCCTATCCTTGTAGACCAAGGTCTTGGCGATAATTTCTTAGAAAACCAGTTGATGCCAGAAAAATTGGAAGCCGCCGCCAAAGCAGCAGACCAACCCCTAACCCTGCGCCGCCACGAAGGCTATGATCACAGCTATTACTTCATCTCAACCTTCATGGCCGATCACATCGCATGGCACGCGAAGGCGTTTAAAAAGAAGTGATTTCAAAGAATTAGGCCGAACTAGATATGTGTCATGCAACATATCTAGTTCGTCTCTGTCTCACAAAGCACGACAGAACAAAGCCTGATTAGATCTGCTAATTAATTAATCTTGGTAGAAAAAGCACGATCTGTGGGATCAACACGATTAACGCCAGACGAAAGATATCAGCAATCCAGAACGGTGTAACCCCGCGAAAAATTGTTGCGGTAGACACATCGGGGACAACCGATTTCATAATGAACACATTCAACCCTACGGGCGGCGTGATCAAACTGATCTCGGTCACAACGACAACCACAATGCCAAACCAGATCGGGTCAAACCCAAGCTGTGTGACAACAGGAAAGAAAACGGGAACCGTTAGAACCATCATTGAGAGACTCTCAAAGACACAGCCCAAAGCAATATAAATTGCAATAATGATGACCATAACCGTCATCGGATGCAGATCATTTTCCGTAATAAGCTGAACCAGCGCTTCGGGCAGTCCAACAAAATTAACAAAGTTCGAAAATATCCACGCCCCAATAAGGATCGAAAATAATCCTGCGGTGGTAACGGCCGTCTCGGTCAAGGCGCGAAGCGTTGAACGCAATGTTAACTTACGCCGCCAAAGCGCGATCAGAAACGTACCCATCGCCCCCATTCCTGCCGCCTCGGTCGGTGAAAATGTCAGGTTCAAAGGTTCCCAGTCGAACAGACCATACAAGCCGCCGATAACAAAAATGAAAAGTCCAGCAACCGCACCGATACCTTTAAGTGCGCGCAAACGATCCCCCCAGCCTGTTCGTTCCCCACGCGGGCCCGCCTCTGGACGCCGCAGAACCACAAAGGTAACAGCCAGCAGATAGAACCCAATACCTAAAATTCCAGGCAATATGCCCGCAAGGAAAAGTGATCCAATAGAACTTTGGGTAAGCAGCCCATAAATGACCAATACGACGGACGGCGGAATGAGAATACCCAATGTACCCCCCGCTGCAATTGAAGCAGTGGAAAGCGCGTCATCATATCCAAAGCGCCGCATCTCTGGCATGGCAACACGGCTCATGGTTGATGCGGTTGCCAAGGAGGATCCTGAAATTGCAGCGAACAAGCCACAGGCCGCGATTGTCGCCATAGCCAACCCACCGCGTAAATGTCCCAAAAAAGCATTCGCCGCACGATAAATTTCGCGGCTCATACCAGATTCGTTAACAAATAACCCCATCAGAACAAAGAGCGGCACCACAGACAAACCATAGTCGCGCGCACCATCTGCAACCAAACGCGCGGACAGGGACAAAGACGCAGGCATAGATGTCTCGGACGCATAGCCGATCACCCCGACAAGCCCCATGGCAAAGGCAATCGGAACCCGAAGTAGTATAAGTATAAGGACAGCAGCAAAGCCGATCAAAGCGAATGTCATAGGTAGTCTCCAGAAAGTTTATGTTGCCGAGGTTGCATCAATCGCGTGCAATAATTGCGGTCGAAAAGCCAATAAAAGACTTCGGAGAATCATCGCAGTAGCGCCCACGGCAAGCCCTACGGATATGAAAAGCATGATGAAACCGACAGGAATACGCAGATAAAGCGTTACCTCGTTGTATCCCAAAGTTCGAATGGCAGACTTCCAGCCAGCGGCGACAGGCCACCACAACAGCACACCAAAAACCAGATTAACGCCAATATCTCGCCAACGTAAAACAGCATCTGGAATAAACGTATCGATCAGATCAACCGAGATATGGCGATCACAAAGACTGGTAACGGGCAGTGCAAGAAAGACAATCCCCGCCAACAAAATCTCGGTGATTTCAGCAGCACCTGGGATCGGTGCATCCATCATACTGCGTGCAACCACATCAAAGAAAGTAAGCACCATCATGCTAAACAGCGCAAGTGCGGCCAGCCAAAGAGGCAGGCTGACCGCTAATCGAATGGCACGTGCCATCATTTTTCAATCTCAGCCTGAATAGCAAGGCTATCGGCGCGGAAACTATCCAGAACCGCTTGGGCATCAATACCTTTCGCGGATACCTTTTTAACCACCTCGGCTTCGACCTCCTTAGCCACGGATGTAAAAGTGACCATATCCGCATCACTAAGCTTAATCATCGGCTTACCAGCCTTCTGAGTGGCACTTATAGTCGCCGCATCACTCTCGTCCCAAAGACGCCCAAAAGCACGCGACATCGGTTCTCCGAAAAACTCAGCATCAAGGCGATTTTGCACATCAGGCGCTAAGCTGTCCCATGTCTCGCGGTTCATAAGAGCCGTAAAAGACCCGCGAAATACTCCGCCTTCAACTTCAAAAAAGACAGGTGCAACCTCATCAAGTTTAAAGCCAGTGCGACTGTCAATATTCATGATCACACCATCAGCGGCCCCCGATGACAATGTCTCATAAACTTTGGTCGCAGGCACTTGAATACCAATCGCGCCCAAACGTTCAATCACAGCAGACCCAACACCACCAGGTGCGCGCAATTTCATGCCCTTAATGCTTTCAAGACCTGACGGAACTTCCGTCAAATGAAAGTGAGCGGGGCCATGCATAAACATCGCAAGTGTTTTGAACTCATCTTGTTCACCCGCAAAGCGAAGATGCTTATCCCAAGCCCGCCAATACGCTGCCGAAGTCGCCTCTGCACTGCCAGATGTTCCTGGCAATTCAACCAACTCACTGGTCACAAAGCGACCAGAGTTATAGCCATGAAAAATAAAAGTAATATCTGCGGCACCATCCAATACCAAGTCGCTCATTGCAGGCGGTGGTGCAAGGTTAAGCTTAACCTTTGCCGTAAGAGTACCCCCAGAAATTTCTTCAAGACGCTCAATCATAAGCGGCCACATCTTAGCGTTCACAACATGCGTTGGCGGTGCCCAAGACGCGATCGTAAGGACACGCTCGGCCGCCACCACGGGGGTGACACTTAGGATCGCAAGCGATGCCGCACCCAGAATTGTTTTCAAATGTTTCATTTGTTTCCTCCCTATTTTAGATGCTCACACACCCCTTACTGGACAAGAATTTGCCCAGCTTAAACTTGACTATCTGGTATTGTGAAAACCGCATTTTCCATGTGTTCATCAATTTGAACCTGACAGCTTAAACGGCTTGTTGAGCGGCGCTCTACAGCAACAAAATCCAACATTTCATTTTCAACCTCTTCAGGTGCCCCAAGACGTTTTGCCGTCGCCTCATCTACAAAAACATGGCAGGTTGAACAGGCTAAGGAGCCCGCACATTCGGCAACTACCCCTTCGATATTATGTGCAATTGCAACTTCCATAACGGAATGACCGTCTGTGGCTTCGACCTTATGTGTCGTCCCGTCAGGTGCAATAAATGTGATGTTCGTCATGGCACGTCCTTGCTAATGCTATAATCAAATGGCTAAGTCGTTTTGCGTTATGGTATGGTTAGCCATTCAGACGAACCTTCAAACGGTCAGGGCCTCTAAACGAAATCGTTTTCGTCCAACCGATTTTCTGATTTGGTATTAAAGTCATATCGGGAAAGCGTGCGGTGAGCTCTTCCAACAAAATTCGAAGCTCTAACCGTGCCAGCGGTGCCCCAAGGCACGCATGAATTCCATTCCCAAACGCCAGATGATCCCGTGCATTTTTTCGGGTGATATCAAATGTCTCTGCGTCCTCAAAACGCGCTTCATCATGGTTAGCTGATCCCAACGAAATYARAAACTTTGTGCCYGCAGGCAGSTCTTGMCCMGCAACCGTRACAGGTACTTTCGAAATCCGTCGCCAAGCCACAACAGAGGATGAAAACCTTAAACCTTCTTCAACAGCATTCGGGATCAAATCAGGATTTTGCACAAGCTTGCGCCATTGATCTGGTCGCTTAAGCAATTCATAAAACAAATTCCCCGCTGCATTGGTCGTCGTTTCATGCCCTGCAATGAGCAAGCCAAAAACAAGACTTTTGATCTCATTTTCGGTTAGAATAGCATCATCGCCATCGCGTTTTTTCAACAAGARACTAGCGTAGTCATCACTGGACTTAACCTTACGATCCTCAACAAGGTCCGACGCATATTCCCAAAACTCCAACAAATCATGAACCGCCGTTTCAAGTTCGTCGTCCGAAAGCTTACCCCAGATCATATTCAGTCGAAGATCACCCCATTTTTTGATCTGACGCGGATCAAAATTTCGCTCCCCCAACAAAAGAAATACAGCCTGTGCTGGGAATTCATAAAAAACGGCATCAACCAAATYARCYTYGTCTTGGCCCGCCAKTTTRTCGAGATATCCACGYACAAGCTTTCGCAGCCCATCCTCATAAAATGAAAACTGGCGCACATTTAAAAAGCGCGAGGCTACAGTTCGAATGCGCGAATGACGCGGCGGATCACATGAAACTTGAACCGCCTCATTCGTGAACCCGTTCTCGTTGAGATAGATGTTCATTTTTTCAGGCCATGGGCAGATTGGCTGCGTTGCAATTTCAGCAGAGTATGTGTCTTTGTCCCGCAAGATAGATTGCACGTCCTCACGGCGCGTGACCACCCAATACCCAATTTCAGGCGCATAAAAAATCGGGCAATCGAGGCGTACTTTAGCAAAATACTCATACATGCCTTCGTGCTCAAATGGCTCAAAATCAGCGCCAATATTTTGCATCGGACAGCCCGAAACTGGCACGTTTAAAATATCACTCATATTTTTCTCCCATGAAGCTTTTGACACTCCCTGTCAGCCGCTTTAACAGAACTTACAAATATTGATGTTGCCATGTCAACATCAATATTGACCTGACAACATCAAACTATTTGCAAAACCAGCTATGCACCTGATACTGCTGTGCAATGACACATAAAAATAATACCAATAAACAGAGCTCAAACCCCGTTGGGGAATTACCAGACGCGTTTTTTCTCGTAGAAACCGAAGACGAATCGGATGGTGAACTGCGCTCAACTCTCAGTTTTTCACGCTCTCCAACCGTACTACTAACCTTTGCGGCCAATCGCTTCACCCGCGCCGCCGCCAGAGTGTATCAGAAAAATTATGGTCTAGGTTCAATGGATTGGCGACTTATGGTCATGCTAACACGAGAGCCAGGCGCGACCGTTGCACGCGGTTCCGAAGTCATTGGCATCGACAAAGCAGCCGTCAGCCGTGGTTTGCATCGGCTGTTAAAGATGGAGATGGCCGTACAAGGTAAATTACATGCAAATGGTCGTAGCCGTGGATGGCACCTGACATCTACGGGGCACACAATGCATGAAAAAATTCTACACGAAGCTCTGGCCCGCCAACGTAAATTGTTTAAAGGTTTTGAAGCTAAAGAAGTTCAAAGTCTCTGTAATATGCTCACCCGTTTTCTTACAAACCTTGAAGAAATGCAGACGGAACCTGCACAATCTGGCGATATGATTATGAAAAAATATCCACAAAAAAATGCTAAAGAATAAAACCCTCTCTATTGCACCTATGATGGAATGGACCGATCGTCATTGTCGGCATTTTCACCGACTGATAACGCGCGACACGTTGCTTTACACCGAAATGGTCACGGCTCTTGCCGTCATTAATGGCGACCGTGATCGTTTGTTGGGCTATGGCTCTACCGAGCATCCCATTGCTTTGCAGCTTGGCGGGTCTGATCCCGCACAACTCGCGCAAGCGACCCAAATCGGGTGTGATTACGGCTATGACGAGATCAACATCAACATCGGTTGCCCGTCTGATCGTGTGCAATCGGGGCGTTTTGGCGCTTGTTTGATGCAAGAACCTGATCTTGTTGCAACCTGCTGCGCCGCGATGATTGCCGCCAGTACGGGGGCTGAAATTACTGTCAAATGTCGCATCGGTATCGACGACCAAGAACCCCATGACGTCTTGCCCGACTTTATTGAGCGGGTGAAATCCGCAGGGGTGAAAACCTTTATCATCCATGCGCGCAAAGCATGGCTCAGCGGGCTTAGTCCAAAAGAAAACCGTGACGTGCCGCCGCTGGATTATGATTTGGTACACCAGATCAAACGCGACAATCCCGAATTAAACATCCATATCAACGGCGGGATCACCAGCCTTGAC
>NVSA01000103.1 GCA_002401045.1 Paracoccaceae bacterium | reverse complement strand
TTGCCATCGATATCCATATCGTCGTGCTACACCTTGTGGTTGGAAAGAAAGACTGAGGCAAAGGGAAAAATAACGGTCTCGTCGCCGATATCCGTCCAGCCCGCCACAACAGCGTTTGATTTTATCTCAACACCTTTGCCAAGTGTGACGTCAGAACCGATCACGCAATAAGGCCCGATATTACAGTTGGCACCAACCACACCACCATCTTCGATGATCGCAGTGGAATGGATTTTTGCGCTTGGATCAATTGTCATGAATCAAGCCTCTTCTGGCGGAACCATCATCGCGGCAAAATCGGCCTCAGTGACGACTTTACCATCCACAATACCTTTGCCGGTGAATTTCCACAAYTTRCCGCGMCCGCGYACAACTTCGACATGYAATTCCAACACATCACCAGGTCCTACCACATGGCGGAACTTACAATTGTCGATGGTCAGGAAATAAACCAAGGTATTAGAGTCTTGCATCCCCATGGATTTACCAACCAAAATGGCGGCTGTTTGTGCCATGGCTTCAACAATYGTTACGCCGGGCATGACGGGTTGTGACGGGAAATGACCTTGGAAATGCGGTTCATTATAGGTCACGTTTTTAATGCCAACGGCACTTTTATTWGGCACGATATCGCGRACTTTATCGACCAATARAAACGGATAGCGATGCGGGATTAAGCGTTTAATCTCTTGAATGTCTGCCGTGGTACTTATTGTATCAGTCATGTCATGCCCTTGTGTTTGATTGAAAACGGTATCAACCGCGCGGCTCTTATTCAAGAGAGCCTATTGTTTTTCGGCCTGTATCTGCGCATTGATCCGCGCAATGACGTCATCGGTGATATCGCCSAGGTTACTTGCCATGAAAATCGCCTGTTCATTCAGGATGAACTGTATGCCACGTTCTTGCATCAGCTCAATGATAATAGGTTGAATCTGTGCCAAAAAATCACGCTGTATGGTGATACGCTTGCTGGTTAAATCATTGGCTTTTTGCGTTTGTTCACGGCGTATTTGWTCAACTTTTATATTGAACGCACTTGCCAGTTTTGAAAAGGCGACGGGTTCAAGGGTCTTGCGTAAATCGGTTAAGGCGCGTTCTTCAGTTTCAAGATCGGCTTCAATTTTACGGTTTTCATTGGTTAAGACCCGTGCATCGCCTAAAAGGCTATCGTTGARAGACTGACCCAAACCGGTTTCCAGATAGAGCCGATCTTGATTAAGAATTGCYACAGGTAAAAACTGCTCTGCGGTRGGAAAGGTTTGYGCGGTCGCCTGTCCTGCTGGCCAAACCGCGACAATCCCTAAAATCAGTGTTTTTAAAACTGTATGCAGAGCCATCAAAACYTAGAAACGTGTTGAGATTGAGAAACGGAAGCTTTCCAATTCATCGTAGCTTTGTTTTTTCACAGCCCGYGCAAAGTCAAAGCGTAGCGGTCCAAAAGCGGTGTCCCAGAAAACCGACACGCCAACAGATGAGCGCAATTTAAAGCTGTCATCAAGTGTGCCTGCATTATCCAAGCCCCAAATAGAACCCGCTTCAAAGAACAGCCCGCCATAAATGCCGTATTCTTCTGGCAGACCAATCGGAAAACTTGCTTGTACACGTCCCACAACAAACTTATTCCCGCCAAGGGCTTGGTCAACGGTTCTATCTCGCGGGCCAACGCCACCCGATTTAAAGCCGCGCAAAGATGCCCCACCAAGGCTAAAGCGTTCGGTGATCAAAGACTGGCCGTCAGATGAGGCAAGAACGCCGCCTTCTAATTCTGCGGTTACAACGATGTTGTCATTATAAAAGGATCTAAAAAATTTGGCTTTAGCCGAGGTTTTTGAATAGGTGCGATCGCCTGTGAAACCTGCAAATTCTTGCGTAAAGGTTAATGTATAGCCCGCTGTAGGTTCAATGATCGAATTACGTTTATCAAAGAAATAGGTCGCGCCAATCAAGCCTGTTGACGTGCTGCCAAAGTCACCTTGCATATAACTAGAAGCTTCACCAACATCGTCGTTGCCTGCACCCGTTTGATCATTCGTCAGGATTTCATTGCCTGCAAAACCTGCGAACAGAGTCAAACGTCCATTTTCACTGACGGGGAATCCTAAGCTGCTTTTTAGGCTTAAGACACGTGTATCATAGGGTARTGTATCACTTTCATAGGTATTATAACCAAGGTCCAGTGAGAACCGTAAGTCACGCCCAAAAAGTTCAGGTTCAGCAAAACTTAAATTTAAACTACGCGAATCTGAGGCTGTTGAGAATGCCAAGCCTACGGCTTGCCCGCGCCCTAAAAAGYTTTTCTCGGACACATCAATYGTAAMRCCCAGACCTGAATCTGTATYYGCYGCGACGCCAAAGCCAAAAGACCCCGTTGCCTTTTCRACCACATCAACATCTAAAATAACYTGTTCAGGGGATGATCCTTCACGGGTTTGGACATCTACRTTKTCAAAGAASCCTGTTGCGCGCACTTTATCTGCGGCTTTACTTACTTTGCGACGGTTGAATGTATCGCCCTCAACCGTTTCAAACTTGTTACGGATCACAYGGTCMAGGGTTGTTGAATTACCTTCAATATCAATGCGCTCGACGAACAGGCGACGACCACGTACGATCTCAAATTCAATATCCARCGTYCGTGTATCATCATTRCGTATAACACGGGGTTGGGCTTGAATGAAGTTTTTACCTTGGCTGGAAGCAYGGTAATCAATGCGYTCTAGGATGTTTTCAACCTGMGCAGGCGTATAAACGCTGCCAGACTTAATAYYATTTAATTTRGCATAATCATCGGCATCAATATCGCTTTCCAAGCTAATRATGCTGGTTTTGCCAAAYCTATATTGCTGGCCTTCYTGCACYTGTAGGGACAGYTGCACRGAATTACGGGATTTTGACAGCTCAGGCGTGGCAGATTTAACGTTGAAGTCAATATAACCACGGTTCAGATAGAATTCACGTAACAGTTGTTTGTCGGCCTCAAGGCGGTCCACAATCAATGTATCTCGCTTAACCAGACTATGGAAAATTCCAGCCTGTTTCGTTGCCAAAATACGGCGCAAGCGACGGTCTGAATATTTACGGTTACCTAAAATTGTAATGCGACTGATTTCTGTGATCCGACCTTCACGTACTTCAAACACCAAATCAACACGGTTGTCAGAACGACGGATGATTTTAGGCGTTACAGTGGTCGATAAACGGCCAGAGGTTGAATAGGCATTGGCAATTGCTTCTGCGTCACGCTCTGCAAGTTGAGGGGAAAAAGCCCGGCGTGATTTTGATCTAATAGAYGACAGCAAAGCTTCGTCTTTTARGCGRCGGTTGCCCTCAATGCGAATGACGTTRATTGTCGGGTGCTCAACAACTTTRATCACCAAACGYCCCCCTTCAGGACGGACATCAACATCTTCAAAAAGACCTGACTGRATCAGRTTTTGCAAAGCTTTATTGATTTGACCCGGGGTGACCCGTTGCCCTGCCCCGATACCTGCAATGTCGCGCACAGTATCTGATGCAATGCGTTGGTTTCCGGCGACATCAACGCGGCTAAAGCGTGCTGATGCTTGCGCAAAAGCGGAATGTTGATCTGGGGCAATAACGCCGCCAACCAGTCCCAGCCCGACAGCCAGTGAAAAAACATGCAAACCCGTTTTCAGGTTCTTTACCGCAACAAATTTCGTCATAGCCCAATACTCGCCTTAATTAGTCATTATTTTTTTCGGAGTATAACACGTCAAATTGCCCTATACCATCCCTTTTAGCCCCAAATCATACGGCTAATATCATTGAACGTAGCAAATAGCATAAGCCCCAAAAGCAAAGACATGCCCATTGTCATGGCAACTTGAATAAACTTAGGGCTTGGAGCGCGGCCTGTTAGGGCTTCAAATGCATAGAGAACCAGATGGCCCCCGTCTAAAACGGGGATTGGTAACAGGTTCAAAAAACCGATCGCGGTTGAGATGAAAGCCACTAAAGTGAGTAATGATAAAATCCCGTTAGAAGCTGTATCGCCTGACATTTGTGCAATGCCCAAAGGCCCTTGCAGGTTTTCAGCCCCCACAACGCCCGTCGCAATTTGGTAGATACCGTTCAGGCTGTCTACAATCACATGATACGTACGCAAGACACCAAATTTAAGCGCGTCTATCGGACCGATGGATTGCATCGGGGATGTAAACGCATAGCCCGCCGCAATTCCAACCATCACTCGTTTTTCAAATGTCCCATCAGGCAACGGAAAGTCGCGTACTGCGGGGCTGATCTGGATCAGTATTTCATGCCCATCGCGCCAAAGTGTTAAATTACGTTGTTTTACGTCTGATTTTTTGATTGCTTGGCTGAGTTCTTGGAACGTTGATAGTTTTTGGTCATCAATTGCGATGATAAAATCGCCCTCTTTCAAGCCGGCTTTACTGGCTGGAGAAACAGGTATCACTGCGCCTACAAGCGGTGGTAATAGGTAAGGCCCTGAAACATCAAGTGTTTCCCCGTCACGCTCAACGACATAACGTACATGTGTTGCACGTTCGATCTTAACACTGACCCGTTCAATGTCCCCAAAGTTAGAAACATCTTGGCCATTAACCTTAATAATTTTATCGCCCGTTTGTAATTCATGCTGAATTAAAGGAATRTTTTGCAACTCTCCAACAATGGGTTCATTTGAGACTTTCCCAATGATCATTGCCAAGCCCGCGAACAGCACAATGGATAATAAGAAATTAGCGACAGGGCCTGCTACAACGGTCAAAGCCCGTTTATAAAGTGCMGCACCCGTAAGGGTTTTATGGGCAATGGCAGGATCAAGCGGGGCGCTGTCAGGACGACTGGCCGCATCTGTATCGCCTAAAAACTTCACATACCCGCCTAAAGGGATCGCTGCAATTTGCCACCGTGTGCCGCGTTTATCGGTCAGCGTTGTCAAAATAGGGCCAAAGCCTAGTGARAACACTTCAGCATGGATACCACACCAACGYCCAACCAAGTAATGCCCCAATTCGTGAATGGTCACCACGATGCTTAGRACTATTACGAAGGGYACAACCGTCGCCAAAAAACCGCCTATAAAGGGTATAAGATTTAGAAAGTCGAACATGCTTAGAGACCTGTTGTTGCGTGTTTATGTGTAAATGTTCGAGACCATGTATCAGCTTTTGCAATTTTGTCCATGCAATCTGCATCTTGGTCGCTCAATATAYCCATTGCGCTTAATGTGGCATCGACACATTGCGCCATGTCTAGAAAACCAATGGTGCCGTCCAGAAATAAATCGAGTGCTTGTTCTTTGGCGGCATTAAACACAGCCCCCGCCAAACCGCCGCGCGCCAGCACAGTATATGCCARATCAATCGCGGGGAATTTTTCACGGTCAGGTGGYKCAAAGCTTAGGTTTGCAAGGCTCTGTAGATCCAGCTTATCTGCGCCCGCATCGCGSCGTTTGGGGTAATGCAACGCATAGCCAATGGCACCGCGCATATCGGGYGGGCTCAGCTGTGCCAAGGTCGAYCCATCGAYAAATTCCACCATGCTATGCACAATAGATTGCGGATGTACCAAGACCTCTATGCGATCACCACCTATYTGGAATAACTCTTTTGTTTCAATGATTTCCATCGCTTTATTGAACATAGAGGCGCTATCAATAGAGATGCGCAACCCCATGGACCATTTAGGATGGTTTGCCGCTTGTGCCGCAGTCACATTTTTCAACTCTGCCAAAGGCGTATTCAAAAAAGGCCCCCCAGACGCGGTTAACAACACCCGTGAGMCTTGCTCAATAGGCTCATCACCCAAAGCTTGGAAAATCGCGGAATGCTCACTATCAACAGGCAACAGGCGACAGCCCGATTGGGTGCAGGTTGCATTCAAAAGCTGACCGCCACACACAAGGCTTTCTTTATTCGCAAGCGCCAAGGTTTTGCTGTTTTGTGCTATTGCCAGACTGATTTCCAGCCCCGCAAAACCAACAATGGCCGACATTGCCCAATCGACAGGGATTTGCGCGGCTTCAATCAGGGCTGTGCGCCCTGCCCGCGCAGTAATTCCCGTGCCTTTCAAGCCTTGGGTCAAAGCCTCCAAATGTGCGGCATTGGCCGTAACGGCAATCTCAGCCTTTAGGTTTTTTGCCGTCGAGATCAACAGATCAATGTTTTTGCCACCCGTGACCGCAATCACGTCAAACTCGGATGCATGTCGCGCCAAGATATCAGCCGTATTCTGGCCGATTGATCCCGTGACCCCAAAAACAGAAATACGGCGCATTAAACGATCCCAAGAAAGGCCAAGACCAAAATCGCGGTGCAAACCCCCAATGCGCCATCAAATCGATCCAGCAAACCGCCATGCCCAGGGATTAAGTGACTGCTGTCTTTAATACCCGCACGGCGTTTCATCGCGCTTTCAGCTAAATCCCCTGATTGTGCGGCCATTGCGACCAAAACAGAGGCTGGAATAAACCAAACAGGTTGTGCGCCAAAATAATAAAAACATGCGCCAACAAACGTGGCAAAAATCCAGCCGCCGATGGTGCCTGACCAGGTTTTTTTCGGGCTGATACGTGTCCATAATTTAGGTCCGCCAAAGGTTTTGCCCGCAAAATAGCCGCCCACATCACTGGCCGATATGCACAGCAATATCCAAAGCGTTACAACCAACCCGTGATCTGTGCGCAATTCAGACAGCACCCCTGCGGTTGCAAAAACCGCCAAAAGCCCCATTGCAACGGTTTTTTGATGCTTTTTCTCATGCAGAAGGCTGGCAATAATGGCAAAAACCAACATGCCCACAAGGGGGATATAGGCGGGAATAAACTGGGGTAGAAAGAACAAGCAGGCCAACAGAACCCCTGCAATCGCAGCGATAACCATGGCGGCTTTTGTGTCCGAGCGGTGCATCGCGCTGACTTCCCAGACCATTAAGCCGCCTGCAATCAGCAAAAGAATGTCAAAAATTATGCCGCCTTGCCAAAGGGCAACACCTGCGACAACAACCATCACCACAGCCGATGTGGTGCGCGCCGTAAGGTCAGAATAATCGGGGCGTTGCGTCATTTGGACATTGCCGAGCCAAAGCGACGTTCGCGTTGGCGGAATTCTGAGATTGCATTTTCATATAGCTTTGCAGTGAAATCAGGCCATGATTCCTCAATAAAGCAATATTCAGAATAGCAACTTTGCCACGGTAAGAAATTCGAGGTGCGAAATTCCCCTGATGTTCTAAGAACCAAATCAGGATCGGGCAAACCAGCCGTATCAAGGTAGTTCGACACTGTCGTCTCATCAATTGCATCGGGTTCAAGCGCGCCAGATTTGACCGCATGTGCCATTTTCTGTGTGGCACGTACAATCTCGTCACGCCCGCCGTAGTTTAGCGCAATGGTCAGGGTTAGTGCGGTATTATCTTTGGTCAACTCTTCGACCCATGCCATCAAGGACACCAATTTATCGTCGAGCTGATCCCGCCGCCCGATAAAGCGCATCCGTACACCTTCGGAATTCATATCCGCTGATTCAGCCAATATATAGCGTCTGAAAATCTTCATCAAACCAGAGACTTCTTTTTCAGAGCGCTTCCAGTTTTCTGTCGAGAATGCGTAAAGTGTGAGGTATTTCACCCCAAAGGTTTTAGACGCTTTAACAATGGTTTTGTCACTGCTTTTGGTTCGCCAGGAAGGAAAGCAGGTCGCAAGCCACAGGTCCCAGGGTTTGCTCTCCTCTCTCCGCG
>NVSA01000102.1 GCA_002401045.1 Paracoccaceae bacterium | reverse complement strand
TGCCCATTGTGATATCTTCATTTTGATACTTCTTGATTAGATGTTGGATTGCAGTTGTTTTACCACTACCCGATGCCCCAATTAGTGCTATACCCTGAAATCTTTGATGCAAACAAGTGGTTGGCCTGTTGGGCTGATTTTGTCAGGTACCAGTGAGTTGAAAGATATGATTAACTCGGATCCTCAGTTGGTACGCCGCATTAAACCTGTTGAGATACCAAGGTTAACTTTGGCGCAAGATATCGACGCTATCTATCAATTGGTTGTCGACTGTACTGCATACGTTGAGTTGCAAGCTTCTCCAGTTGTTTTGGAAGAGTCCTTTCTTGGGCGGATCATACATGCTGCAGACTATGAATTTGGCTTAGCAATTGAGATCTTAATTGCAGCAGCTGAAGAGGCCTTACTTGCGGGGGCGCAACAGCTAATGGCAACCCACTTTGTGATTGCGTTTAGGTCACGTTCGGGATGTTTGGACATTTATAACCCATTTTTAGTCTTGGATTATCTGCGTGTAAATGTGCGTAGATTGTTGGAAAAGGAGGGGGATGATGAATAGCCAACTCCGCCTAACGGTACCTTTGTTACCTGACGAAACTGCAAGCTCTTATGCATCTCGGTTAGCCCAACGTAATAAAGCCCCTAATTTGCATAAGTTTTGTGCCGATCTGGGGCTGGCTTACCAAGGTTTACGGCTGGGTGGTGATGCGGCCCTAAAACAGCTCAGCAGGTTGTCTGGGGCGCCATTTGAGGCTTTGAGATTGCAAACTATCGCTTACGTTGGGCATAGACACTATCAACTTAGAAACGTCACTGCACGGAGGATGTTTCAAACGCGTTGCTTATTTCGATTTTGCCCTAAGTGTCTGGAAGAAGATGAACAAGGAACCAATGGTACTGTACCTTATGCGCGAAATTTTTGGGAGCTTGAAGGTTTACGATGTTGCGCCCGTCATAAATGCTTTCTGGTTGAGCTAAACTCGGCAGGATCAGTGGATTTTGTGAATTTGTATAAAGACTATTTTATGGGGCAAGAAATCCCCAAAGAAAATCTTGTGAAACCGTCTGATTTGCTACTTGAGAACTACCTCCGAGAACGCATTGATAAGCTTCAAACGGGAATGTGGTTTGATGATATTCCCATTCATGCCGTAAAAGCTTTTTGTGAATATTTTGGTGTGCTTACTTTATTTGGGCCCCGCACTAGGCGCTCAAATCTTAGCCAGCTGGACTGGCTTCGTGCAGGGGCGCATGGGTTCGCGCAATTGTGCAAAGGTAAAAAATGCTTTTATGATGTGGCAGAGACACTAAAGTCCCCAAATGCATTTGCGGTTGATCGTAGACGCGACGATTTTGGTGTCTTTGCAGACTGGCTTCATGATCAAAAGAAAAATTCTGAATACGCGTTTGCCCGTGATTTGTTTCGTGCGTTTATAGTCGATACATATCCACTAGCCGCTGGCATTAGCATTTATGGTGTAGCTTTAAAAAAACGTAGATTGCATTCGATTTTATCAGCAATTGAAGAGGCTGATTTGAACAAATCAATTTTCCACGCATACTTAGTTGAAAATGGATATGCTCGAAGAATTGATGGATATTATAGGGTAATACAAACCAAACAAATTTTGGTCACGGATATTCCAGTTATGAAAGTTGAGATGACAAAGCTGTTACGTGCTGGGCAAGCGGCTGAACAACTGAATCTGACTTCACGACAATTACGGGTGTTGAAGGATGAGGGGATTATAAAGTCTTTGGATGGTGGATCGAAAGGCTTCCCTTTATATCATTTCGACGAGCTAAATGCATTTGTAGATAAGCTGAAAAAAGTGTCGAGACCAGTTGCCGTTGTGCCGAGCGAGGCTATCAGTTTTGCAAAAGCAGCAGTACGTCTTAGTGTTCCACTGCATGTGTTGTTAAAGCGCATTATTACGCAAGATATTAGATCGGTTATTTATCGGGTAGGAGCGTGCTCTTTAAATGAACTATATTTGAAAAATGATCATCTTAAACAGTTGTTCCCGAATGGAATTGATCAGGGCGTTTTGTTATGTGATGTGAGTGAAAAATTAGCGTTAAACAGAACCGCGATTGCGTGTTTAATTCGAATGAGAGTCTTCATGGTTATCCAAAAGGCGGAGCCGATAGGCTGTGTTCAAAGAAAATCAATTTGCTCAAAGTCTGTCGAGAAATTCGATAGTGAATTTGTGTCATTGAAGAAGTTTTGTGCAGAGCAGGGGGTGTCTGTAATGTCGGCAGCTTGTAAGATTAAGAAAGTAGGAATGTTACCCTTATGTAAAGGTAAAGCCGTTTCTAAAATATACCGTCGATCTGAAATCAATGAAATTTGTTGCCCCTGTATGAAGACGACAGATGTAGATCTAGATTTATTAAGTCTTTAAAAACGTAGGTGGCTAGCCTACCGCATGATGTCTTTTTAATACTTTAAATAAACTACGTAATTTTCTAACGATAACATTAATTTGTGAGTGCTTTCCCGAGCACCTAACTAGCTTACGAAAAATCACTCGTCTTCGAGAAACACCTTAAGGCCACGATCTAACAGGTCACCAAGGTTGTCGGGCATGTCAGCCACCGCGAATGCGTGTTGTGTGCTACTGTTTTGGGTCATTGCTTTGTAGGCTTCAGTCGACATAATGACAAAACATTCCTTGTTATGTTTAGTAATCGTAATAGGAGCGGCTGATGCTGCTCGTAAAAGTGCACTTGTGTTTCTGGCTAAGTCTGCGGCAGGGTACTTTTGCATTTCGATGATTGGATTATGTTGCATGTGCGTTTATTCCCCCACGCATTATATGTGTAAAAGTTAAGATTTCTCTTTAGTAAATTCCGCCGAAGTGAGGCAGACCCATCTACAAGTTTTCCAGCTGTCTTTGAGCATATCGAATCTCAAATGGCAAAGTGTTATATCTAAAATGGTAACGTGATTTACCCATTTGTTTTTCAGCTATAATGAAATCAATAGGTTAGCAGGCGATCAATGGCAAAGTTAGGCGGCTTTTCACAATTGTAAAGCCATAATATTACTTTTTAGAGTTGCTACCAAGCAGGTTTGTTATTTTGTAGGTAGTTAGGGTTGATTAGTCCTTCATTAAGGCATCCAACATAGGGCAAGAAGCAGTTCCAGAATCACAATTTTTGGAAAGATCTTGAAGAGCTTCACGTAAAAGAACAAGGTTTTCAATTTTAGCGTTGATCTCAACAAGATGGTTCTCGGCCAAAGTTTTTACTTCTGTACAGGAGTGATTTTGCTCAGCAGTCAAAGACAGAAATGTTTGAATAATCGCAATCGGAAAACCTAAATCACGGCACCGTTTCACAAAGCGTAGCATTGCAACTTCGTCAGTTGTATAAAGTCGTCGTCCAGAGGCAGATCGGCCAGGTTTAGGAACAATACCCTCGCGCTCGTAATAGCGGATCGTTTCAATATTTACGCCGCTCTGCGTTGAGGCTTGGCCAATGAGTAACATTTTTCTTGCTCCTGTAGTCGCTACAGGTATTAAAACTACTATATGAATATAATTACAAATCAAAAAATCGTGCCACTGCTTTGGAAATTCCAGCTCATAGCATCATATGGAATTTGTGTAGGCCAGCGCGATGAAGAATAAACGACTGGCGCTCGGATTAGGTGGAACACTTCTGGCGGCTCTGTGTTGCTTTACACCGCTGTTGCCAATCCTGCTTACTGGCTTGAGCCTAACTGGGCTACTTGGTGTCATTTACAATGATGTAATATTGTTACCGATTTTGGCAGGATTTTTCATTTTCACGGGGTACGTATTATGGCAACAAAAGACGCAAAAATAGTTCTACAATCTATACTTACGTGCCCAAACTGCGGGCATGTTGAAGTGGAAACGATGCCAACAGATGCGTGTCAGTGGTTCTATGAATGTAAATCATGCCAGACGGTTCTAAAACCTCTTGAAGGCGATTGTTGTGTTTATTGTTCATATGCGACAGTTCCCTGCCCACCAATTCAGCAAGGTAAGTCTTGCTCTGAGTAATGGGTGCAATAGGCAATAAAAATATGGTCACAAGATATGCACTAAAGGAGAATTGGTCTTGATTTACGCTTCAGGTTTTTAAACAAAAGCGAGAGCAGTTAACCTTTCCCCTAGTTTTCAAACACATCCGCCTCATAGCGCACATCCGCCAAATATAACCCATGCGGTGGGCTTACAGGGCCACAGGCATTACGATCCGCCGCTTGCAGGGCTTGTTGCATCCGCACGGGTTCCCAGCGACCTGCGCCAACCCGTTCTAACGACCCTACAAAACTGCGCACCTGGTTGTGTAAAAAACTGCGGGCGCGGATTTTGAAGCGGTATTCTGTGCCGTAGGGCAGGGGGATTTCGCGCACACTCAATTCATCCAGCGTTTTTATCGGTGTCAAAGCCTGACAAATACTGGATCTAAACGTGGTGAAATCATGCTTGCCCAACAGATAATTAGCCCCTTCTTGCATCGCGGTAGTGTCCAGCGGGTTATTCACCTGCCACACCAACCCTGCCTCATGGGTTGCAGGCGCACGGCGCGCGAGTAGACGAAAAACATAAGTACGTTCAAGGGCTGAAAACCGCGCATGAAAATCATCTGCGACCTGAACAATTTGCAATATGGATACAGGCGTCGGCTTTAGATGAAAGTTCAACGCTTCAAACAGGCGAAAAGTCGTCCAGTCTTTTTGCAGATCCACATGGGCGACTTGCCCGTAAGCATGAACGCCCTTATCTGTACGACCCGCGCCTTGAATACCCGCGCAAYCTGGCTCCAGTTTTCGCAAAGCGGTTTCAATGTTTTCTTGCACGCTGGGCACATCGCGTTGCTTTTGCCAGCCAGCAAAAGGCGCACCATTATATTCGATTTTTAAGGCATATCTGGGCATGTCTTGTCRATACAATCATTGCAAGACCCCTGTAAACCCCGCAAAACTATGCTTAAGTGATGTATCAACAAAAGGAAGCAGTAGTGATCCTGTCAAATATTATCGATAGCGTAACGCGTCAGGCTGAAAATGTCGCAGATGGGGTGACGCAGAGCCTGTTTGAACCTGTTGTCCGCTTAGGCGTTACAGGTCTGTCGCGGGCAGGRAAAACTGTGTTTATCACCTCGTTGGTGTCTAATCTGTTGGAACGCGGGCGTATGGTGCAACTGGCCAGCGTTGCAGATGGGCGATTGCAAACGGCGTATTTGCAACCGCAACCCGATGATATCTTGCCGCGTTTTGAATATGAAAATCATCTGGCGGCGATGACGGGGGCAGATCCCCATTGGCCGCAATCCACGCGCGCGATTAGCCAGCTTCGCCTGTCATTTCGGGTGCAACCCCAAGGCATCACTGGCGCGTTTCGCGGTGTTAAAACCGTACATCTGGATATCATCGACTACCCAGGCGAATGGTTGCTGGATTTGCCGCTGATGGATCAAACTTACGCACAGTGGTCAGCACAAAGTCTTGCATTGGCTGAAACCCGAAAAACGCATTTTGCGAAATTTAGCAAGCTTCTTGCGCAAACCGATGCTGCTGAAAAGCTTGATGAACAAACGGCTCAACAGCTTGCAAAGACATTCACACAATACCTATCGAACAGCCGCGAAGCGGGCTATTCTGCCTGCGCCCCTGGGCGTTTTTTAATGCCTGGAGACCTAGAAGGTTCCCCTGCTTTGACATTCTGCCCACTGCCTGAACAACAGGCAAAACGTGGCAGTTTATACCGCGAATTTGAACGCCGTTTTGAAGCTTATAAATCCAAGATCATCAAACCGTTTTTCAAAGACCACTTTGCGCGCATTGATCGCCAAATCGTGTTGATCGACATGCTGGGCGCAATCCACCACGGGCCGCGTGCTGTGGCGGATTTGCGTGGTGCGATGGTTGATATTTTAGCCGCGTTCAAGACAGGATCGAACACATGGCTGTCGCAACTGTTGGGAAAAAAATGCATTGATCGTTTGTTGTTTGCCGCCACCAAGGCGGATCATTTACATCATACACAACACGGCAATTTAACCCGCATCGTTGAGGCTTTGGTGCAAGACGCTAAAACCCGCGCCGAATTTTCAGGGGCGATTACCCAAGGCATGTCTATTGCCAGCTTACGCGCCACGACCCAAGAAGATCACACCCATGACGGTGCGCTATTGCCTTGCGTGCGCGGTACGCTGGCGCAAACAGGTCAAGAGGTGGCGATGTTCGCAGGCGAATTGCCCGATGATCCCGCAACGCTTTTAGCGCCAGCTCTTGCGGGCAAAACAAAATGGCTGGATGCTGAATTTAATGTGATGAATTTTTTACCTGCTAAGAACACCCTTAAACACGGGCTAGGTGTGCCGCATATCAGGTTGGATAAGGCGACAGAGTTTTTGATCGGGGATAAATTAAGATGACTAAAAAACCTGTTGTGATTGCACTGAATAAACCTAAAGCACATAAAACATTTCAATCCCCCGCGGATGCAGAACCCGTGCCAGAGGAATTTCCTGCGACATCCGCAGTGCAAACAGCCACGCGTTTGATCGGGCGTAAACCGTCCTTGATCGGGCGCATTTTCTGGATTGCACTGACCAGTATTTTGGGGCTGATAATCTCGGTCGCATTTTGGGATTTCGTGGCAGGCTTGCTGACGCGCAACATCTGGCTGGGCCGCATCGCGCTGGGATTATCTGCGGTGCTGATCGTCGCACTGCTGATCTTTGCGCTGCGAGAATTGGCGGCTTTTGCGCGACTTCGAAAACTAGACAGCTTACGTGCCTTGGCAAAGGTCGCAAAAGAAACGGGTGCTTTGAAAGATGCGCAAAACTTTCAAACCCGTATCATGTACCTGTATCAAAACCGTGATGATCTGGCATGGGCGAGAGCGTCAATTTCCCAACAACCTGACGCTATGGATGCCGACACACCGTTGGTGCTGGTAGAAACAAAACTGGTGGCGGTGTTAGACAAGCAAGCCGAAGAACATATCGTTTCTGCCGCACGGCAAGTTGCCACCGCCACTGCCATTATCCCGCTGGCACTTGTGGATGTYGCSGTAGCACTCACYGCTAACATCCGTATGATCCGYCGCATTGCCGARGTKTAYGGSGGGCGGTCTGGCAGTTTTGGATCATGGCGCTTAATGCGCGCAGTTGCTGTGCACCTAGTGGCAACAGGCGCGGTTGCAATTGGCGATGATATGATCGGAACCATCGCTGGGGGCGGGGTGCTGTCCAAACTTTCACGCCGCTTTGGCGAAGGTATCATCAACGGCGCCCTAACCGCCCGTGTCGGTGTCGCCGCTATGGAAGTCTGCCGCCCGATGCCCTTTGAACACGTCAAACGCCCCAGCGTAACCATGCTGATGAAACGCGCGTTAACGGGTTTTCTATCTAAGGGATAATGTTGGCAGCGTTACTCTAACGGCCCGTCATCATCCATTAAAATCCGCATGGCATCGCCGTCGGTGTCTTCGTATTGACCTGATCGTAGTGTCCATAAAAATCCTACTAAGGCTAACAGCCCAAGCGATATTGAAGCGGGTATTAGGATGATGAGGATATTCATTATGACCGTATCCGAACTGCGTTTAAAATAACGCTTATCGATGAAAGTGACATCGCCAACGCGGCAATCAACGGGGTTGCGAGGCCTGCAAAGGCCACGGGAATTGCGATCATGTTATAGCCGATTGCCAGCGCGAAATTTTGTACCATTGCACGGCGTGCCTTTTTGGTTAGGGTCAAGATTTCAGGAATGACATCCAA
>NVSA01000101.1 GCA_002401045.1 Paracoccaceae bacterium | reverse complement strand
GGCCTCTTTGAATTTGCCTTCAGCAGTGTCATCGCCTTTGTTGCGATCTGGATGCAGTTCCATCGCTTTTTTGCGGTAAGCTTTTTTAATTTCAGCGTCGGTTGCGCCTTTTGAAACACCTAAGGTTTCATAATAATCACGTTTTGACATTTATTCCTCCTATTCGAGATCAGGCGGCACAAGGCCGCCTGTCAAATACGAATGTTAGAAAAAGAGCGGTTTAACGATCTTCTTTGCCAAGATCTTCGAAGTCAGCATCAACGATATCTTCGTCAACACCACGTGGGCCGTCATCATTTTCACCGAAACCTTCTGGTGCTTCTGCAGGCGCTGCTTCGGCTGCAGCTTTATAGATAGCTTCGCCTAATTTCATCGCTGCTTCGGTTAGATCTTGCGTCCGTGCTTTGATCTTACCCGCATCGTCGGTTTCTAAAGCTTCTGTTAGAACTTTAATTGACAGCTCGATCACTTCCAATGTGGTTGGATCGACCTTGTCGCCGTGCTCTTCCATAGACTTTTCAGTGCTGTGGATCAGGCCTTCAGCGCTATTTTTCGCTTCAACCAATTCCTTGCGCTCTTTATCCGCTTCTGCGTTCTCTTCGGCTTCTTTGACCATGTTTTCGATGTCATCGTCAGAAAGACCGCCAGAGGCTTGGATCGTGATGATTTGCTCTTTGTTTGTGCCTTTGTCTTTTGCAGACACAGAAACGATACCGTTGGCATCAATATCAAAAGCCACTTCGATTTGTGGCAGACCCCGTGGTGCTGGCGGGATATCTTCTAGGTTAAATTGGCCTAGAATTTTGTTATCCGCTGCCATTTCGCGTTCGCCTTGGAACACGCGGATGGTCACAGCATTTTGGTTGTCTTCTGCCGTTGAGAAAACTTGCGCCTTCTTCGTAGGGATTGTTGTGTTGCGGTCGATAAGACGCGTGAACACACCGCCCAAGGTTTCAATGCCCAATGACAATGGTGTGACGTCCAAAAGAACAACGTCTTTGACGTCGCCTTGCAAAACACCCGCTTGAATTGCGGCGCCCATGGCCACAACTTCGTCAGGGTTCACACCTTTGTTTGGCTCTTTACCAAAGAACTTAGTCACTTCTTCCATGACTTTTGGCATACGGGTCATACCGCCAACCAAAACAACTTCGTCGATTTCACCTTTAGAGATRCCAGCGTCTTTTAGGGCTGCTTCACAAGGTTTCATTGTGCGTTTGATCAGATCAGCAACCAAGCTTTCCAATTTGGCGCGTGTCAGTTTTAGCACAAGGTGCAAAGGCTGACCGCCGTTTGGATCCATAGAGATAAACGGTTGGTTGATTTCTGTTTGTGTCGCAGATGAAAGCTCAATTTTTGCTTTTTCTGCGGCTTCTTTCAAACGTTGTAACGCCATTTTGTCTTTGATCAGATCAACGCCAGTTTCTTTTTTGAACTCAGCGGCCAAATACTCAACGATGCGCATGTCAAAGTCTTCACCACCCAGCAATGTGTCGCCGTTGGTTGATTTCACTTCGAATAGGCCGTCGTCGATTTCCAAGATGGATACATCGAACGTACCGCCACCAAGGTCATAAACAGCGATTGTTTTTGTGCCTTCYTTATCGAGGCCATAAGCCAAAGCTGCGGCAGTTGGCTCGTTGATGATCCGTAGAACATCAAGACCAGCAATTTTGCCTGCATCTTTTGTTGCTTGGCGCTGGGCGTCGTTAAAGTAAGCGGGAACCGTGATCACGGCTTCGGTTACTGTTTCGCCCAAATATGCTTCAGCAGTTTCTTTCATTTTTTGCAAAATGAAGGCTGAGACTTGTGACGGTGAATATTTTTCACCTTTTACTTCAAGCCATGCGTCGCCATTGCCGCCATCGACTACTTTGTATGGCAGGTGCTTTAGGGTCTTTGTTAGTAATTTGTCGTCACGACGGCGACCAATTAGACGCTTAACAGCGAAGAGTGTGTTTTCTGGATTTGTCACAGCTTGACGTTTCGCAGCTTGGCCTACCAAGCGCTCTTCATCTGTGAACCCTACGATAGAAGGTGTTGTACGCGCACCCTCAGAGTTTTCTACTACTTTTGGTTGTGAACCATCCATGATGGCGACACATGAATTTGTTGTACCTAGGTCAATACCAATAACTTTGCCCATGTCGTTTTCCTTTCTCGGCGATTGTTAAGTCTTGGCCCAGAAGCGGCACCAAGACTTGATCCCAAAAGAAACCGTTAGTCGGCTCTTAAGTATCTGAAGTATATATGTTCGGTTTTCCCCAACATCAACACCCGATCACGAATTTTTTTATTTGTGGATTCTTCTGTGACTACTTTGGTTTTTAGTCAAAGTATAAAGCGGTTCCTAGCGTCGCCGTGCCCAGCTTTCAGATACGTACTTACGCGTCCAATGTTCCAGCATTAAGCCCAATACGATCAAAATAAAAGTTATCAGGATTGGATACATAAGGTTTGTATGGCGCGGTGTGTAATTGATGAAGGTATAGCCGCGTGCTTGATCAATTGCGTGAAATAAAGGGTTCCACATGAACATCGGCAATAGATATCCTGGTAATGCGCTGGCTAAGAACATCTTGCCGCTAAAAATCATATTGGCGCGTTGATATAGGGATGAGATCATCCCAATTGCAGTTGGAAAAAATTGTGACAAAGATAAGAAGATAAGACCAATGGATATGCCCGCCCCCCATGCGACGAAGAAGCAAACAATAAAACCTTTGAAGTTGTAAAAAACGATGGGTTCGATCAGCACATGTGTAACAAGCAAAATAGCCGCCATTGCTAATATTTGGATGTAGAGTGTTGAGAGGGCCGCGGAGGATATTAAAAGTAATGTTGTGACGGGTGCGTGTTTTAGCATTGGGTTTGTCGCGCCCCCTGATGCCGCAACTTTACCCACGGCTTTGATGTGTGTCATGAATAAAAATATGCCAGACACAAGAAATAGAACGAAGTTTCCCCGCACAACGCTTCCGCGCATACCAAGGACGTTGATGAATAAATAGAACACGCCAACCATGATGAGGGTTTGCATTATTTCTTTGAAAATCCCCCGTATCGCATTGCCGTCAGATTCGCGTATATCTCGGACAATAGAGTAATATAGCAGTACGAAAAAGTTGGTGGAAGTTTTGTACGTATTATCCATATGGATTAACCTGCTCTGCTTACAAAGGATACTTAGTCCAATGTATTGTCGTTTTTTATAAAGTTGATATTAAGATGATTAGCAAAACGATGCAAGAAAACCAATTTTTAAGGCTAAAATAAGCATGATTAAGATAGATAAAACACTTTTGAGCACAGAAATGCGCAGACTTGCACTTATTGCAGGCCAAGCAATTATGGAAATTTATGAAGCAGATGATTTTGAAGTAAAGTCAAAGGCAGATGATAGCCCCGTGACAATTGCAGATGAGACAGCAGATAAAATCATTTTTGACGGTTTGCGCGCTGCTTTTCCAGATGTGGCAATCGTGACTGAGGAACAGTCTGATACRCATACGGTAACTGCGGATACGTTTTTGATTGTTGATCCATTGGACGGCACCAAAGAGTTTATTCACCGCCGTGGTGATTTTACTGTAAATATTGCGCTTGTTGAAAAAGGCGTGCCTGTAATGGGCGTTGTATATGCGCCTGCAAAAGATCGTTTGTTTATTACCGATGAGCAGGGTGTGTCTTTTGAGGAAGCGAGTCCGTTTAATCTTGATGTCGTGGGCGCACGCACAGCTTTGACGGTGAATACACCTGATAATTCTGCGTTGATTGTCGTGGCGTCTAAATCGCACCGTGATCAGGCGACGGATGATTACATCAATAAGTATGCAGTGGCGGATATGCGGAGTGCGGGATCATCCTTGAAATTCTGTCTTGTCGCAACGGGCGAGGCCGATATTTATCCGCGTGTTGGTCGCACGATGGAATGGGACACGGCTGCGGGCCAAGCTGTTTTGCAAGGCGCTGGCGGTAAGGTTGTACGGTTTGATGACCATACGCCTCTTGCCTACGGTAAGAACATTTTTGAAAATCCGTTCTTTATTGCTTATGCGCCAGGCATTGATCTTCAAAAAGGCTAAGCTATATATTTTTGGTAATCGAATGTTTTTTCGGTTACCATTTGAAAACGGTGCTAGCGGTCACAATATAAACAAGATTAGGGAACAAGATATTCATACCTTTTGGTTAATTAACGTCCGAAYRGTATAAAATATGAGGTTTATGGATGCGTAAAAAAGTAACGAAAGCAATTTTTCCTGTTGCAGGCTTAGGGACGCGGTTYTTACCAGCGACTAAGTCTATTCCCAAAGAAATTCTATGTCTTGTYGACCGCCCTTTGATTCAATACGCAATTGATGAAGCGCGCGAAGCTGGCATTGAAGAATTTATTTTTGTGACATCGCGGGGCAAAGGGGCGCTTGAGGATTACTTTGATGGCGCACCACAGCTTGAGCAGTCTTTGCGCAAGAAAAATAAAACAGATTTGTTGGAAGTTCTTAAGCAATCAACCATGGATAGTGGTGAAATTGTTTATATTCGCCAACGTGAAGCGCTGGGTCTGGGACATGCTGTTTGGTGTGCGCGTCGTTTGATTGGTGATGAACCTTTTGCGGTGATTTTACCTGATGATGTCATTGCAGCCGATAAACCCTGTTTAAAACAAATGATCGAAGCGTATGAAAATACAGGCGGCTGTATGGTCGCCGCTATGGAAGTGCCCCCTGCACTGGCATCATCCTATGGCTTGCTCGATGTAAAAGAAGATATGGGCGCATTAATGAAGATCAAAGGGATGGTTGAAAAACCAAAGCCTGAAGATGCACCCTCTAATTTGGCCGTGATTGGTCGTTATATCTTGACGCCTGATGTTTTGCGTAACGTGTCTACTTTGAAAAAAGGCGCGGGTGGTGAAATTCAATTGACGGATGCAATCGCGATGGAAATTGAAAAAGGCAAAGATGTTTATGGTTTTCGGTTTGATGGCCGTCGATATGATTGCGGATCAAAGGCGGGTTTTTTACAGGCAACTGTTGCCTTTGCGTTGTCGCGCCCTGAATTGCGTGATGATTTGATGGACTTCTTGGTTGATACCGTGGAAATGCGCCGCGCTGCGCAATAATCGTTTTATTGGCTTAAAAATGAATCTTGTGTTAACAGTCGATAAATACCGCCTGTTAACACTAGAATGCGAATGCTGTATTGATGCGCCTAAATCATAATCTCTGGCTCGCTTATAAATTACGTTGGCGTCGCCGTAAATTGTTGCTGAAATCTTTTCGAAGTCGGCATCAGTTATCCAATATATCTGATAAGACGGATAAGATTAAGCCACATGATATTCTTGGGTATTCAACGGTGCGTAATGAAATTTTACGTCTACCTTATTTTTTGAAACATTGCCGAAAATTGGGCGTGACCCATTTTTTCTTTGTTGATAACAATAGTGATGATGGCACAACAGATTATCTAAAGTGCCAGCCTGATGTTTCGTTGTGGGGAACGACGAGCAGTTATAAAGAATCTCGATTTGGTGTGAATTGGTTAACGCATCTGCAAACTAAATACGGCGATGGTCATTGGTGCTTAACGCTAGATGCCGATGAAATTTTTATCTACCCTGATTGGGAAAACCGCAAGTTGGATGCGTTGACTGCTTGGCTTGATGCGCGCGGGCAACCTGCGCTCGCTACATTGATGTTGGATATTTACCCTAAAGGACCGATTGGCCACGTTCAATATAAAGCGGGGGATGACCCCTGTCAGTCATTGGGGTGGTTTGATGTGGAAAATTATACTTGGGAAATGCAGCCTAAGTATCAAAATATTTCCATTCGCGGCGGGGCGCGAAAGCGTATGTTCTTTGAACAAAAACCCGACCTTGCACCGCATTTACATAAGATACCTTTGGTTAAGTGGCGCAAGTCTTATGCTTATGTGAGTTCGACCCATATCGCATTACCACGACATTTGAATGCAGCATTTGATGCGCGGTTAGATCTACCAACGGGCGTTTTGCTGCATACGAAGTTTTTGAATGTAGCTGTTGAAAAGTCTCAAGAAGAAAAACGTCGCCGTGAACATTTCACGCATACCTATAACTATGACGATTATTATGACGAAGTGATTGCCGATCCAAACTTTTGGCATGAGGGTGCATCTGAATTAGAGGGTTCGCAAAAATTAGTCGACATTGGGTTAATGTCAGGCGGAGCGTGGCTTAACTGACCAATAGATAAGTTTAAAAAAATCAAGATATATATGTGTTTTGCATATTTTTGCCATGATTGTCCTTAATGTGAGTGTTGGAAACTAGGGTTAAGAGCGCATGGGGGTTTGGTCCCGTTATAAATTGCGAATTGAACGCCGTCGTCGACGCATCCGATCAATCAGGAAGCGGCGTGAATTGTCGTGTGTGATTGATAGATCTGCGCAAATTCAGAAAACAGATATAATTCTTTTTTGCACGCTTCGAAATGAAAAGCCAAGATTGGCATTTTTTTTAGATTACTATCGTAAAATGGGCGTAAGCCATTTCTTTTTTGTTGATAACGGCTCTATTGACGGCAGTTGTGAGTTTCTTGCCGAGCAAGCGGATACGTCTGTTTGGAAGACAAATAAAAGTTACAAGCGCTCTGGGTTCGGTGTGGATTGGTTAAATGGATTAAAGTCAAAATATGCACATGGCCATTGGGTGCTTGTTGTCGATGTTGATGAATTTTTTGTTTATCCACATAGCGACACCCGCCCTTTATCCGCGTTGACGGATTGGTTGGATGTGTCTGGTTCTAAATCATTTGGGGCGCTTTTAGTGGATATGTACCCAAAGGGTGAAATTAAAAATGCGGTGTGTGGTGAAGGTAAAAACCCAATGAGCATTGCGCCGTTTTTTGATTCAGGAAATTATATTGTTCAAAAAAACCCAAAATACCGTAATCTTTGGATACAAGGCGGCGTGCGACAGCGTGTTTTCTTTAAGGATAAACCAAACCTTGCGCCTTCATTGAATAAAATTCCTTTGGTGAAGTGGTCTCGAAAAAACGTTTTTGTTAGCTCTACGCATACAATTTTACCGCAGGGGCTTAACGTTGTTTATAATGAAAATGGCGGGCAAAAAGCATGTGGATGTTTGATGCATACAAAGTTTTTGAGCAGCTTTTCTGATAAAGTGGATGAAGAATTGGTACGCAATGAGCATTATTCGAAGAGCCGTGAGTATAAAGCCTATGCCCAAAGCAATAAAAAAATGTGGACCAAGTTTTCTGTAAGATACAAGAACTGGCAACAGCTTGAAGAGCTGGGGCTTTTATCGCGTGGGGGCTGGGCATAGAAATGAGACTGGGCTTTATTATTCTCGCACATAAAGATTTGCACCGCGTTACTGAACTGGCAATGTTTCTAAGCAAAAGCGATTGCCCTGTTGGTCTACATATTGATCAAAATGCCGACCCTGCAGCCTATACGAAATTATTAAAAGACCTGAGCGCTTTTGATAATGTCCATTTCGCTAAACGTGAAAAATGTGGCTGGGGGCAGTTCTCAATTGTTAAGGCTACACTCAATGCGGCAGAAGCCTTATTTGAGCATCACGATGATCTAGATCGCGTGTTTTTGGCAAGCGGGTCATGCCTGCCTGCGCGTCCATTAAAACAGCTAAAGGCATTTTTGGCGCGTCATCCGAATGTTGATTTTATTGAAAGCTTTTCGCCGAGTGATGCGAAATGGGTCAAAGATGGCTTGGATCGAGAACGCTTTACGTTGTTTTTCCCTCTTTCTTGGCGAA
>NVSA01000100.1 GCA_002401045.1 Paracoccaceae bacterium | reverse complement strand
GGGATCAAAATGCCAAGGGTGCCGCCCGCCGCAACTGTGCCTGCGGAAAACGCGTCACTATAATTGTATTCGCGCATCGCTGGCACTGCGACACGGGTCATGGTGGCGGCCGTTGCCAATGATGATCCTGATATCGCCGCCATGCCACCACAGGCGGCAATTGTTGACATCGCCAACCCGCCTTTGAAGTGCCCTAACCATTTGTTAGATGTGTAATACATGTCATCCGAAATGCCTGATCGGGTGACAAAAACGCCCATTAAGATAAATAGCGGTAGCACTGCAAACTGGTAATTTGTTGCAAGGTCAATGACTTGTTGCCCGATTATGACGTTAGCAGCATCAAACCCTTTRGGGTGAACCAGRCCAAACCCGATATATCCGACAGACATCAACGAAAAGCCTAGAGGYAGGCCAAGCCCGACAATAAGCAGCAGGGCTGCAATGCCGATCAACATCTCAATCATTGTGAGTATCTTTCTYTGAAAGGGGGGTGCGCAKGTCGGCGATAATACAAAATGCAAACAAAATCRCAGACACGGCAAGCAAGGCGACAAAACTCGCAATGACAGGCCAAAGTGGCCATTGCATCGTTTCAGTAATGGTATCTCGCGCATAAAATTTARTYGCCTGATCGTACAGTCGGAGCGCTAAAAAGCTAATGCCGAATAAAACTAAAAGATCAATTATAAGGCCGCGCACACGGTCAACTACGGGCATGCTGCTGAACAGCTTGGCGAGTAAATCAACCTGAATATGTTGCCGCTTAATGGTCACATARGGGAAGGCTGAAAAAATTGTCAGCCCCAAAAGAATTGCCATTAAATCTTCGGCCATCAAAAGCGGCGATGACATGGCATAGCGGAAAAATACCGACACAAAAACAAGCGCTGTTAGTGTAAATATACAAGCMGCTGAGGCCCATGTTAAGGCTGTGGACACGATACCCACGATGCCTTTTAATTCTATATCGTTTTCATTTTCAAACATGAATAAAACTTTGCTTTTCTAGAGAACAAGAGACAGAAATGATCCAAGGCTCCGGAGAACTGARCCTTGGATCAGGCTTTRCCARCCTATTTATCCAGCGATTTTTCGCGGAAGAATTTAAGGGCGGCAACACCGTCCACACCACGTTCGGCGGCGATCTTTAACCAATCTTGCTCAACAAARGCAGAGCGTTTGGCGATTTCGGCAAGCAGACTATCCGAAGCTRGCGTAAAAGTTGCGCCTTTTTCAGTCAGTACTTTTTGACCAATATCATCTTCGAGCCCACTAATCGCACCCAAGGCGCGTGAAAGCTTAACGCCGGACATATCAATCAATGCCGCTTGTGCTTCGGCTGGCAAGTTTGCAAAGGATTCCTTGTTTATGCAAATGCAAAACGCAGGACGAAATAAGCCCCCTGGTATTGTTGTCACTTCTTTGATGACACYGCCCAAACCAAGAACCATCGCAGGGCCAGGCTGTGCAAGCGTGCCATCAACAACACCCGTTGAAACCAGCTCRAACATCTGAATGCCAGGGGCGCCAACAGGTGCCGCGCCAAAGCTTTTTAGCATCTCAATTGGATATTTACCGTTCACACGTAATTTTACATTTTTAAAGTCATCAATCGTTTCCAGCTTTTTATCCGTGGTCATAAATTGATTGCCACCAAGCACAAACAAGCTAAGCGGCAGGAAGTCTTTATATTCATCTGCAGCCGCAAAATACTTTTGATAGGTTTCCCAAAAAGCAACAGAAGCGGTTTCAACAGAGCCACCGACAACCATCGGAATGTTAAACATCGTCGACAAAGCCATTTGTTTTTCACGCAGCTCCATTGGCGCTACAATGATATCGACAACGCCGTCTTGCAAAATGTCCCACAACCGTGGAACCGGTGCCAAACTGGACGTTGGGATTGTCATTTTGATCGTGCCGTTTGATGCATCCTCAACCTGCTTAGCCCAAGGGATAAGACCCTCACTAACGATTGGCGCATTTGGCGGAATAAAGATATTAAAGATCAGTTCGCTCGGATCAGCGACAGCAGAAGTGACCCCGCTAAACGATACAACAGTCGCGGCAACCAGCCCTGTAAGACCCCGCATAAAATCACGACCAAAGTTAGTGTGGCATGAGTTCTCACTTAAAGATTTATTAGACAACATAGGTTCCTCCCAAAAATATTAAATTTAAGAGCACCTCCCACGGCACCCTCAAATATGATCATGTGCAAAATTTTGATCATCACACCCTTCCATATAAAACGACCAAATCATGCGTGATTTTTCACGCTAATCAACATCATTCTACATTCATTGCGGATGACCATCGTTGGCTTCACCAACCTGTTTCGCACGAATCTGAGAGTAGTCTTAAAAAAAAGATGCGTCAATAGGCCTGTTGTAACCCTCCACAAATTCTGAAAAATCAAAGCAGATTAATGCGGTCATTCACATTCTGAATTTTTTGGATCATAGTGTGAAATGGCATATTTTTATTGCTATGCACGCTACGAAGAATGGTAAATCAGATGTCAACAACAGTCGCAAAGCCAGTAAAACTTGGCCCCAAACGGGCCGCAACCCGCCAGCATCTTATTGAAACGGCAATTTCTATTTTTGCTGAAAAAGGCATCGAAAAGACTTCAGTCCTAGAAATTACGCAAAAGGCGTCTGTTTCAAACGGTACATTTTACTACCACTTCAAAGACAAAGATGTCCTAGTCAAAGAAGTCCGTAGTCTCTTGATGACAACTTTTATTGATGAGTTGCATGCTAAAATCGACACCATTGATGACCCGCGATTAAAGATCGCCTACGGGATTCAGTGGATGACTCGTAAGGCAATACAGAGCCGTGAACTGGGTTGGATTACGGCCGAAACGTTGGATGCTACGGGTCCTTTGCGATTAAATACTTCTGACAGAATGCATCAGGACGTCTTAAGCGGGATTGCAAAAGGCTACTTTAATGTCGACCCCATTCCATTGCTTTATGATATACTTGGTCGCGTCTCATCGCTGTCACTCTGCGCCGTATTGAACGGTGATGACGTAACTAAAGTATGCTTATTTGGTGCMGAACAACACTTACGTATGTTGGGTGTTGATGCAAAAACCGCACGTATTTTTGCGATTAAAGCGCATGAAACGCTAACGCCCTAAACTGGAYCCGTTAAAAGTTCAATTATTAGACTTTTAAGTACTGCTTAACGTATATTTTATTGAGACTGATGRATTTTTTCACCTATTTGCTTTGCGGAACTCAAGAGATGCGGCAATAGTTCTTGTGCCCTTTGCGGGTCAAGGCGTGCCGTAATCGCTGAAATTGTTAAAGCTAGATAGGCCTGCCCGTTTGGGTTTGGGACACAGGTTGTTAAGCCCGCGACGCCAACAAAAGTAACATCGCGCGACCAACCATACCCCTTTTGGCGCACCATATCGATCTCTTCACGTAAAGAAATATCCGAACTTACGCCAAAAATATTCGGTATAGACCTTGCCCTATTAATGATTTCGTCTGCCTCAACTTCACTCATTGCAGCTAACAAAGCGCGCCCACTATGCCCCGTAACCAACGGCAGTGTTTGGTTTGCATTCACAACATGGGTACGAATGGGAAAAGAGCCTTCGCAATGCGATAAATAATGTGCRTCRTCCCCGCGACGAATGGCCAGATAAACAGTGTCTCCGCAAATATTTGCTAATTCCTGGACAATTTCTTGGTAGGGTCCCAAATTGCCCAAAGGCGATGGTGCCACAATGCCAATCTCAAACAAAGCYGCGCCCAACCGATAACGGCGGCCATCGGTTTGCTGTAAAAAATCTTCGTCAACCAAGGTGCGTAGAATACGGTGAACAGTCGGGCGGCTCAGACCCGTAGARTTCGTGATGTCCATTAAGCGCGCACCCGCCTGCCCATGACGTGCAACTTCACGCAATAGAAGACATGTGCGCTGTGTCACTTGGCTTTGTGTCTGTTTTGTTTTGTTCATAGTGATTCTTTACCGCACGATATAAAGTCTATTATGTGGACTATATTTAGGTTAAATTTAAAGAAAACAGCATAATCCCTTTATTTAAAGGCTATTTAGCACAATATTAGTTTCATTTACTAGACTTTTATTTACAGCCGCCTTATCGTTTGCGTCAAATGAGGACGACATTATGAACAAAACGGATCTATCGGGCAAAGTTGCTGTCATCACAGGCGGCGCACGGGGCATTGGCCTTGGTTGCGCAAAACGGTTTATTGCATCAGGCGCAAAGGTTGCGTTATGGGATTTACGAGGCGCCAAAGAAGCGGCGGCCGAACTCGGCCCTGACGCTATTGGCGTCGATGTAGACATCTCAAATGAGGCCGCTGTTGAAGCTGCAATGAACGTCACCAGAGACGCCTTTGGCCCTACAAGCATACTAGTCACAGCGGCAGGGATGACAGGCCAAGTGATCCCCTTATCTGACATGCCGTTTGATGATTGGTGCCGCGTCATTAATGTTCACATGAACGGCGCATTCTTATGCTCACGCGCTGTCCTAAAAGATATGATTGCCCAAGATTACGGTCGCATCATCACCGTAGCGTCCGTTGCTGGCAAAGAAGGCAACGTAAATTCAGGCGCCTATTCTGCGGCTAAAGCAGGAATTATCGGCATGACAAAATCACTAGGTAAAGAATTGGCAACAACGGGTATCCGCGCAAATTGCATTGTTCCTGGACTGATTAAAACCCCGCTCATGGAACAATTACCACCAGAACAAATCGAAATGTCATTGAGCAAAATCCCAATGGAACGTTTTGGCACAATTGATGAAGTATCYAGCATGATAGCATGGATGGCATCGCATGAGTGTTCATTCACCAGCGGCGCAACCTTCGATATTTCAGGCGGGCGCGCAACTTACTAATTGTAAAAATGCGCCGCATTTAGGGTTAGTCCACRAATTGGACTATGGGTCTATGGTTAGGCACTCCCGATAAGCCGAACCATAGACCTAAAATGAACAGGTGGCGTTTTTTAACTGCAGTTTCTATTTAAGTATGATCTATTGTGAAGACCGTGATCAAAGGGATACTTAATGAATCGTTTACAACACCAAGCTTGGCCAAAGGATGTACCTTTTGATCTGCCCAAGACGACGACAACTTTATATCAAACCTTTGCCGATACAGCGGCRCGTCTRCCYGAAAAAAACTGCCTTATCTTTTATGGTTTTTCGTTAACTTATAAAGAAGCATTTGACCAAGTTGCGCGTATTGCGAACCACCTGCACACACAGTGCGGCGTGAAAGCTGGCGATCGTGTTGCGATTTATGCCCAAAACAGCCCACAATATTTACTCGCATTCTACGCAATCTTACGTGCAGGCGGCGTGGTTGTGCCCATCAATCCGATGAACACCACCCGTGAAGTACGCTATATTTTAGAGAACGCCGAAGCAGRGGTTATCTTTGCCGCGCAAGACTGCKTTTCACATCTTGAACCCTTGCTGGCATCGGGACTACTGCGCCATAGCATTTCAGTTTGCTATGCAGATTTCTTGCTCGAAGACAGCCAAATGGATATCCCCGACAATATCAGACAAGCCTGTATCACACCGCCTGCAGGCATAACCGCTTGGGCCGATGTGCTAGCATCAAAACCCGCAGGTTTTGCCTACGACCGCACCCCGGATGATATTGCCGTACTCCCCTATACTTCTGGCTCAACAGGCAAAGGCAAAGGCTGCGTTCACAGTAATGCAACCACCTTACACGCCACCGCCTGCATGTATGAATGGTTTGGGTTTTCGCAAAGCGATACGTTTTTATCGGTGGCCCCAATGTTCCATGTTGTTGGATTGCAATGCGGGCTTATCACGCCAATTGCGATTGGTGCCACGACTGTCATTCTACCCCGCTGGAACCGCGATGTTGCGGCGCAATTGATCCGTGAACATAACGTCAGTGTTTGGCCTTCTGTCCCCACAATGGTGATGGATTTTGTCAATAAACCGAACCTTAGCCCACAAGATGTTTCAAGCCTGCACACGGTATTTGGCGGCGGTATCGCCATGCCAGAGACGGTGGCAAAACGTCTATATGAGCTGACCAAACTAACGTTTTTAGAAGGCTACGGCCTGACCGAAACCTTTGCTCCTGCCACCGCCAATCCACGGGACAACCCGAAACGCCAATGCGGCGGTTTGGGCGTTTTCAACACGGATATTTTAATTGTTAATCCAGACACCTTAGAAATATTACCCACAGGGGATATTGGCGAAATTCTGATTTCGGGGCCACAGGTGATTGTTGAGTATTGGCGCAATGATGCGGCGAATGCGGAATCTTTTGTAACCCTAGAGGGTAAGCGGTTTTTCAGGTCTGGCGATCTGGGACGCAGTGATGAGCAAGGTTATATTTTCATCGTTGATCGGCTGAAACGTATGATTAACGCGGCAGGTTTTAAAGTCTGGCCAACCGAGGTTGAGACTATTCTTTACGGTCATCCTGATATTATTGAGGCCTGCGTTATTGCCTCTAGCGACCCCTACCGTGGTGAAACGGTTAAAGCTTTGGTTGTGCTAAAAGACGGGGCTAAATGTAATGCCGAGGACATCACGAAATGGTCTTACAACCATATGGCAGCCTATAAAGTTCCGCGTTCAGTGGAATTTGTTGATCGGCTGATCAAGTCGGGTAGTGGCAAGGTTTTGTGGCGCGAGTTGCAACAACTAGAAGATGCCAAAACCCGCGCCTAATTTTTAAAATGCTATGGGCGGGGTTAAACCCGCTCTAGCGCGACCGCGATACCTTGGCCGACACCGATACACATTGTTGATATGGAACGTTTGCCACCTGTCAAAGACAATTCCAATGCCGCACTGCCTGTGATCCGTGCGCCTGACATGCCCAAAGGATGGCCCAAAGAAATGGCGCCGCCATTAGGGTTAACCCGCGGATCATCATCGGCAATACCGAGTTCACGCAGGGTCGCCAAACCTTGACACGCGAAGGCTTCATTCAATTCAATCACATCGAAATCAGTAACTTGCAGGCCAAGCCGCGTCATCAATTTTTGCGATGCAGGTGCAGGGCCAATACCCATAATACGCGGCGGAACCCCCGCAGTAGCACCACCCAAAACGCGCACAATCGGGGTTAGGTTATATTTTTTAACCGCCTCGGCAGAGGCAACGATCAAGGCCGCCGCGCCGTCATTCACACCCGATGCATTGCCCGCAGTTACAGACCCACCTTTGCGAAATGGGGCGCGTAAGTTGGCCAACTTTTCAAGGGTTGTGGCACGTAAATGTTCGTCCTTGTCCACGATGATTGGATCACCTTTGCGTTGTGGCACACTAACGGCAACAATTTCTTGTGCCAAACGCCCGTTCGCTTGGGCGGCGGCGGCTTTGTTTTGTGAAGCCACCGCAAAAGCGTCTTGGTCTTGGCGCGAAATTTTAAAATCCTCGGCAATATTCTCAGCCGTTTCAGGCATAGAGTCGACACCGTATTGTGCTTTCATCAAAGGGTTCACAAAACGCCACCCGATGGTGGTGTCATAGATTTCAGCTTTGCGTGAAAAGGCCGCGTCGGCCTTAGGCATCACGAAAGGTGCGCGTGACATACTTTCAACGCCACCTGCAATGATTAGGTCGGCTTCGCCGGCTTTAATCGCGCGGGCCGCCATGATGATGGCATCCATACCAGAGCCGCAAAGACGGTTGATTGTTGTGCCAGAAATGCCCGTGGGCAATCCCGCCAAAAGTGCTGACATACGTGCAACATTGCGGTTGTCTTCGCCTGCTTGGTTGGCACAGCCATAGATCACATCATCAACTGCGTCCCAATCCACATCAAGGTTACGCTCCATCAAAGCCCTGATCGGGACAGCGCCCAAATCGTCGGCACGGACTTTCGACAAAGCCCCGCCAAAGCGGCCAATAGGGGTTCG
>NVSA01000099.1 GCA_002401045.1 Paracoccaceae bacterium | reverse complement strand
AGCGCTTGAAGAAGTTGCCAGTGACACAGCCATGCAATTGGCAACCATTGATTTTAGCGCAAACAGCAACGACGGCATCGCCGCCTATGATAGTTTTCGCAAAATTGCCAATGCGACGAATGAAAAAGATTTCCCCGAAATCAACAACCTGTCAGATGGCGGCATTTTCGCCCTGCGTGTTAATGAAATCGTAGAGCCAACCCTGCGCCCGCTGGATGAGGTCAAAACATTGGTCATCACCGATTGGACAAAAGAGGCCACCTTGAAAGCCCTAGAAGCCAAGGCCGAAATTGTAATCAAGGGTTTTGAAAACAGTAAAAGTTTTACAGGACTGCAAGCAAAGTCCGAGACCGAAGCCTTACGTAACAACGTCTTTGAAAACTTGCCGACAGGTTTGACCAACAAGATATTCAAACTCGACACAGGCAATGCAACATCAATGCGCGGCACCAGCAGTGTCTTTGTTGCGGGTCTGGACGCGATCACAACCTTTGATCCCGACACGGCAGAAAACCAAATCTTGGTCGAAACCATCCAAAGTCAAATCAAGGCACAGCTGGCAAATGACCTGATGACCATCTACGCAGAARCACTGCGCGAAGATGTCGGTCTGTCGATCAATCAAACCGCCATCAACCAGATTAAYGCGCAGATCTTGGGCAGTAACTAGAATGCACCTTAGCCCCTCTTTTCCCGACTTTGATGCAGGCTTTGCCAAGGGTAGCAACCAAGTGGTCTACAGCCGTCTGGTCGCTGATTTAGACACGCCTGTGTCGCTCATGATGAAACTGGCGGGCACTATCCCCAATAGTTTCATGCTCGAATCCGTCACAGGGGGCGAGATTAAGGGGCGCTATTCGATCATCGGCATGAAGCCCGATTTGATCTGGGAATGTCACGGAAAAACATCGCGCGTCAATCGCTCTGCACGCTTTGACGACACTGCATTTACCGACATATCAGGCGATCCTCTGGCGGCGTTACGCGGCTTGATCGCCGAGAGCAAAATCGATTTGCCCGACGATTTACCGCCCATGGCCGCAGGTCTGTTTGGCTATCTGGGCTATGATATGATCCGCCTTGTGGAACATCTGCCAAACGTCAATCCTGACCCGATCGATTTGCCTGACGCCGTCATGTTGCGCCCTTCTGTGGTGGTCATCGTTGACGGGGTCAAAGGCGAAATTACTGTGATTTCACCCGCTTGGGCAAACAGCGCTCAAAATGCCCGCGCCGCCTATAACCAAGCCGCCGAACGTGTGTCTGATGCCATCGCCGATCTAAACCGCGCGGTCACCTCTGAAAGCCGCGATTTGGGCGATAATTCGGATAACCCCGAAATCCAGTCGAACACCACCAAAGACGGCTATTTCAAGATCGTGGAAAAGGCCAAAGACTATATTCGCGCAGGCGATATTTTTCAGGTCGTGCCGTCGCAACGCTGGACACAAGATTTCAAACTGCCGCCCTTCGCACTATACCGCGCATTACGCCGCACCAACCCGTCGCCCTATATGTTCTATTTCAACTTTGGCGATTTCCAAGTCATCGGTGCCAGCCCTGAAATTCTGGTGCGCGTCCAAGGCCAAGAAATCACCATCCGCCCGATCGCGGGCACCCGCCCACGCGGCGAAACGGTCGAACAAGACAAAGCCTATGAGGCTGATTTGCTCGCCGATCCCAAAGAATTGGCCGAACATCTGATGTTGCTCGACCTAGGTCGTAATGACGTGGGCCGCGTTGCCAAAATCGGCACTGTTGATCCCAATGAGCAATTCATCATCGAGCGCTACAGCCACGTGATGCACATCGTATCCAACGTGGTGGGTGAGCTGTCAGATGACCATGACGCGCTGTCCGCTCTGCTGGCAGGATTACCCGCAGGCACCGTATCAGGTGCGCCCAAAGTTCGCGCGATGGAAATCATCGACGAGCTAGAATCTGAAAAACGCGGCGTCTACGGCGGCGGCATTGGTTATTTCTCTGCGGGCGGCGATATGGACATCTGCATCGCCCTGCGCACGGCCGTGACCAAGGACAAAAAGCTCTACATCCAAGCAGGCGGCGGCGTGGTCTATGACAGCGATCCCGCATCCGAATACCAAGAAACCATCAGCAAATCCAACGCCCTGCGCCAAGCCGCCAAGGACGCAGGCCTGTTCGTTGATTTCAAATCAGGCAATTAGCACCGCACGGCTCGCTAACACCATCCTAACCCTGACACCTGTATAACACCCCAGACGTCAAAAAGTGGTTAACGGGTTTTTAGGGGCTGTAACGGGCCGATGGAGATCACCAAAACCTACAGTAGGATCAGGTGCAGGGCGATCAACCCTGTCAGGCAAAATACCGCAAACGGTGGCGCCACCTTTCTATTACATCAACAAACAGCAAACACCCTGCCACCCATAGTTGGTCGCGGGGCAAAACCCGTGTGACCAAGCGGGGAAACTAAACCAGTAAACGAGTTTCGTTTTAGGCCGCCTGATAAAATTCAGCCGCCAATTTGGCTTGCGGGCTTAATGACCCCGTCGCCGTGATCCAGCCTGTCCAAATGTCACTGTTTCCCAAAACACTTGGCTGATCCGTACCGCGATACGAAATCACCACCGTATTATTAGCCAAATCCGTAACACTGCCATTTGTAACGTCATAGGCAACGGCGTAGAAGGAGGCGGCTTCGGCGGTACCAACATTTCCAGGTGTGTCCAGGATTGCTGAGTCAGATATTTTCGTTGCACCACCAATTTGTGTCTTTCCGTGGTTCAACCCCTTACCATACCCCTGATTGTAAGCGTCTAAAGATAAAATTGCTAAAAATAACTCTTTTGAAATGTTCATTTCCTACCGCCTTTTAAAAAATCACTAATTGTTAAATTTAATTCAAGTCTAGACTGATTAAGCCGATTGGTTCCATTAAAATAGCCTGCGTGAGTATCAAACCACCCCAAAACCCCCTCAACCACCCCCGTCGTCACGGGGTCACGCGTGATCTCCAGCGTCATCCCTTGCAACGCAAACCCCGCGCCAAAGCTGGCGGCGAGGTCAGCTGGATCAACCAGACGCACAGATTTGGGATCAGACACATCGTCAAAACTCACCAGCATCGGCAGGGCATGGGCCGGTAGAACCCGCTCTTCGGTTTGATGGATTACGGTTCGCATCCACCGTGCAAATGCACGATCCGCTGGTGGCTTGCGCATCACTTTGTCATAGACATCTCGATAAGCTTCACGCGCCTGCCCCGATCCGCCATCGGGACTGCCTTTTAAAAGCGCAAACAGATAACGACCCTGACCCAAATCGGCCACCACGGCCTCACCTGTCATACGCGAAGAGGCCCCTTTTGCCTGTGGGGGGACAAACAGACCATCGGTGTCCGAAACATCCACACGCACCACACTAGAGGCCGTAACCGCGCCTGAAGGCATATCAATATACAGCGTTAGTTTCTAGTTCCAATGCGTATTTTTGGGCGTGCAAGACCAGACAGAAAGCACGACCAGCCCAAGCAGGAGGGCAAAACCGATTTTGAAAAATGTTGAAAGAAATCCGAAAAAACGCTTCATGCCGCGCACCTGCGTGTCAGAGCCGCAGTCTCACGAGCCGCGCCCCCCGCTGAAAGCTGCAAGATACCTTGCTCGGGGGTTAGGGCATTCCCCGTATAATCCACCTTTTGCAACGCCATTTGCCCTGCGAACTGCACGATTACTTTGGTCAGATCATCAACCTGATCCGTCAAAGCATCCGACAGCTTATCCGCCGTCACCAACTGCCCCAACTGATTAGCGTCATCAAAAAGAGCCTTTGCACCTGTGTTGCCAAACACCAACCCAGTTGTGCCCTCAATCGTTGAATATGCAAGGGTCGTAATTAATGTACCACTACCATACCCTTCCCTAAAAAAGTTCCGATTTGCTTTACCTTCTGGTAGCACATTCGCCGCAACAGCCGATGAAAACAATGCACTGTAAAGCTCATTATGTATGGGTAACCACTTTTCTGAATGCCCATGTAAATCAGAATAAAGTTGTAAGACTTTAATACCTGGGCCGTGTAAATCAACCGCAGACCCAGCATTACGATTAGCGGATTTTCCTGTTAAACCGAGTGCTTGAACCCAAGGATAATCTGCATTGTTTCGTCCAAGAAAACCAAATAAACTATCTAGCGCCTCACCTGATAAAAACCAACCATCAGCATTGTAAATGAATAACGGCAAAATATTACTATCAAAATATTCATCAGGTATAGGACTTAAGCTGCGCTTATAAATTTCAACTGCAAGTTGGTGGGATTCTAAACGTGAATCTGCAATTGAATTTACTAAAAGATCATCACTCGTAGCCCTGTATATTTCAATCTTCTCTGGCGTATCCTCAAAGGCTTTTTTAATTTCATCTGCCGCCAATAGATATGGCATTGGGTCAAAAATAATCGCCTCATTACCGAAGAGATATGACATTAAACCAGCCAGCCCGCCGCCCAAAGAATGACCCGTTAAAATCACACTCCCTTGTTCGTTATCAGTTTGTACTTGTTCCAAAAAATTTGCCGCATGAAGAACATTATCGTTTACAACACCAGCACCGATCACCCAGCCTTTTAGAATATCCCTAGCCTTTTCTCCCGTGAAAAAGTCAGTGCCTCGGATAGAGAGGACTTCGCCATACTCTGTGTCATAAGAGACAGCAAAAAAGCCGTCTTGGTATTCGGCTGAATCAGTCCTTATTTCACTGATTCCTGTTCGTTTTGCAGCACCGATTTGAAGTTTGTCATGTTCAATCCCCCTCTCATACCCTTGGTGGTAAGCATCAAGCGATAACAGAGCTAATAATAAATCTTTTTCAGTCACATTGCTCATCTCTGAATCCTTTTAAAATCATTAATACTATACAGGCGCTTAAATGGCGCAACAGTTGGGTAATATTTATGGTTTAGGCCATCAAATGTTTTACCATTATCATCATGATCYTSYGCCCAASKMARTRKAYTAWARATCACCCCATCCGTCGGCTTTTCATYGGTCGCTTGCACGGTAATCCCGCTAAGTTGGTACCCTGGGCCAAAAATGCGCCTAAAATCCTGAGCATCTTTCAGCAAGGTCACCGTGGTTGAATCGTTAATATCTTCAAAGGCGATCAGCATGGGGTAYTCGCGTTCCATTAATTCAAAAACGCGCTTTCGGTGTTTTAAACTGCGCACCCATTTACCAATATCGAGGCCAAAATTTATTTCACTATCTAAGCGTCTGTGTATTTCAGTCATCACAACATCAGGATGCATTGAACGTTTTTTATTATAAAACGCCGTAAAGACATATTTGCCATCGCCAAGGTCAACAACGGCACCTTCACCCCAATATTTGAACCCCCAACGTCCACCACCAATACGCGCCCGTGAACGCACGGTTAAATTAATTTCAACAACACCAGAACCGCTTTTCGGCCCATCAGGCGTATCAATTGTAACTGTTGTTTTTTGTCGCCAAGAATAGGTTGGTGACTTGAAATACAAATAGGTTAGCCCGATAGCCAACAAAGGAATTAATAGTAGAATACGTTTTTTCATGCCGCGCACCTGCGTATCAGAGCCGCATTATCACGAGCCGCGCCCCCCGCTGAAAGCTGCAAGATACCTTGCTCGGGGTTCAAGTCACCGCGTTCCGTTCCCATATAAAAATTCCTTCATAAAGAAATGTAAATTAAATAGGCTTCGAAATATGCCTAGCTTAACAGTCACAAGGAAATTCTTATGACAAAATCATCCCCGTTTAGGGGAAACATCTAGTTTATTCTGCCAGCAATACAGCACTTACAGGGGCCAAACTCACGCTTTGCCCTTTGGCACCAAGTGCCCAGCCTGCGATGCTGGCGATGGTTTCTTGTGCTGTGGTGCCCATCACAATCACGGCACCATCGCGCCCTGCATCGACTGCAACGCGGTCTAAATAGCGGCCGATCTGGGCTTTGCTTTCACCTGATCCATCCAGCACCCGTCCAATACGCGCCGCATAAACACCCGCCGCTTGGGCTTCGCGGTCCAGAGAATTTAACCCCTTGGCAAGGGTCACCACGCCGTGCCCGCTTTGCATCAAGACTTTGACCAAAGGTTTTGCCAGACGGCTCGATTTACCCAATGTACCTTGCAGATTATCCACCAGCCCGATGGCGTGGGGCACAATGCTAAACACTTGATCCATTGTTGCCGTAACCGCTTTTTGGGACAGATCAGCCTTAAAGGCCGCAGTCCCCGCGCTGGCAGCAAGGGCAATGACTTCAAATCCCGCATCGTGGAAACTTAGCGCCCGTTGCGATGCATCCGCCGCTGACGGATCAATCGCGATTGTGATCGGGGCATTCAGCGCTTGGAGCTGTTTTGCCGACAATCCTGCCGCACCAATATCACGCAAAATAATCGCTAACATCGGACGATCGGTTGGGGTGTAATCAATCGCGTTGAATTTCAATCCCCCCGCTTSATCCGTCTCGATCTTGTCTTGTGCCACCTTTTCAGCCTGCACYGCATTATCTTGAATGCGAGGCAAAGACGACTTTGACTTTTGACCAATGGTAATACCGCTATCCGCWGGYTTGTCTTCAACCTTTACCTCTGGTGCAGGATCAGCAGATATCTTGGGCAATACGATTTTYTGAGGCGCRGGTTCTTTGACAGGYKCGTCMGTYTGCACCGTGACCTTAGCCGTCTGTTTTTGCGGCACAACAATCGTATCTGTAATCGTRTCTGTAATCGTGTTTGTTTCTGGCTTRGCAGCCTCTGGCATCATTTTATCTGGTTGAGARGTYRGTTGCGAGTCTGGCACCTCTGCCATTTTGGCAGTCTCTTTAGGCGTCATCACCGCTTCAGGCTTTGGYGCAGGTGTCACGTCTTGTGCGACCACATCGGCCTTAACCACGGGGACGACATCGCWTGCACCGTCAAAAGCCGCGTTGATCGCGGGTACATAAAGCGTTGCCGCTGTTAATCCAGCGCCGCCAACGACAGCCCCTACGATAAAACCTGATAATCCACGCAAAAGTGACATCTTTTGTCTGCTCCTTGTTAAAACAAAACGCGGGTCAGGTCTTGACCATTGCGCAACTCTCTGGGCATGTATAGCGCTAAAATCAACAGGGATCACCCCCTGTTTTACCGTGTTGGAACCAAAAAAATWTGCTGCTATTAATCGATAATTACGACAGCTTTACCTATAATCTTGTGCATTACTTAGGTGAACTTGGCGCAGATGTTGTCGTCAAACGCAATGATGAGCTGGATGTGGTCGCCGCTATGGCGCTAAAGCCTTCCGCAATCATGCTATCACCTGGGCCTTGCGACCCTGATCAGGCAGGTATTTGTCTGGAACTGACCAAAGCCGCCGCTGACAGCAAAACACCGCTTATTGGCATCTGTTTAGGTCACCAGACCATCGGTCAGGCTTTTGGCGGTAAGATTGTGCAATGCCATGAAATCGTACATGGTAAGATGGGCGATATGCACCATAACAACACATCCCTGTTCAAAGGTCTGCCCAGCCCGTTCAAGGCCACGCGCTATCATTCCTTAGTGGTGGAACGTGACACCCTGCCCGATTGCCTAGAGATCACCGCTTGGTTGCAGGATGGCACCATCATGGGGCTACGTCACAAAGAGTTGCCGATCCATGGTTGCCAGTTCCACCCTGAAAGCATTGCATCCGAACACGGTCATGCCATGTTGAAAAACTTCCTAGAGACCACATTGGAAACCCTATGAGCGACGCCCTAAAGCCCCTAATCGACAAAGCCGCAAATGGGCCTTTGACCCGTGCCGAGGCTGAAGTCGCCTTTACCATTATTATGGACGGCGAGGCCACATCCGCCCAAATGGGCGGCTTGCTAATGGCTTTGCGCACACGCGGGGAAACCATCGACGAATATGCCGCCGCCGCCACGGTGATGCGCGCCAAATGC
>NVSA01000098.1 GCA_002401045.1 Paracoccaceae bacterium | reverse complement strand
ACCACGGGCTTGCTCCTTTTCAGCAAAGGTAGCTTCAATAGTAGTTCTCTTGTCTGCCAGAGCAACTCCCTTGGCGACGTAAAACGCCTGCATCTTGGCGGCCATTTCCGCTAAAACATTAGCGGCACGCAGATAAGATAGCTCTGCTTTGCGCAACCGGGCTTTGCCAGTGTCAAAGATTGGTATAGCAAATTCCAGTTCAAGCTGCGCTGTCGTATCACTTTCAGTGTTTCCGGCACCATCACTTTCACGTTCAGCTTCAAAGCCTGCAATCAATTCCAAATCGGTCACGTAACGTGATGCAACCGTCATTCCAAACGCTTTGGCGGTGGCTTCTAGCCCAAGTTTGGCAACCTTTAAATCAAAGCGGTTTTGCAAAGCTATGGTCTCGATAGATTTACGGCGCGATATGGATTTAGGTAACCGTGGTAAAGCGTTGGGAACATAATAGTTAACGTCGGTGCCCCAAAGCCCCATCAATTGTGTTAGTTGCTCTTTCGCCGTTTGCGCTTCAAGTCGCGCTTTGGCGGTTGTCCCTGCAAGTTCTGCATAAAAAGCRTGCTCGCGCGCCTGACCGCCTTTATCCAAAGAACCTGCTTCACCTAGATTTTGTGCCAGTTTGGAAGACGCATCAGCCGTATGAGTTGCCCGTTTTAAGTTACCCAGTGCTTCAAAAGCAGATACAGCTACAATCCATGCCTGCCGTGTTTCAGCCGCTAATTTCAAGGTTTCGYTTACAGCGGTTAGTTGGGCYTGCTGGAATTGRACATCCGCAAGAGCCACACGTTGTTTACGTGTCTTCGCATCCAAAAGATTGGTGGCAAATGCASTCTCGATACTGCGRAATACACCCAGTTCTGGGGCACCCAAACCAAAGACACCCAGTGATACAACCGGATTTTCAGGCAATGCTTCTTGCCAAACCTCTGCGGCAGAAATGCCAACATCTGCGTAAATGGCCTGAAGCCCCTTATTATTCAATAGGGCGACCTGAACGGCTGTTTCTGCCGAAATTGTTTTTCGGAAGACCAATCCATGAACACGTTTAGACACATCTTGCGATTGTTGTTGCGATTGTGCCCAAACAGTTTCTTTACCGATTGCTTTATAGGTTGCATCGGAAACCGTGCCAAACCCAGCGTTGGAGGTCGTGTATTTGTCAGCAACTGTTGTGGAACAAGCTGCCAGTATAAAAGGAACCATCAAAAGGGATCGTTTAGAAGAAATCATTTTCATGTCCCTTCTCCTGGCGCTTGCTGATCATTAAGTTCACGCCACGGTTTCGGGTCTGTCACCGCTCGATGCTCATAACCTTGCACCACAGATTTGTTCTTAGGCTGCACAATAGGTGCGTTTGGGAATGTCGTTGCCTGAAGGGGAATAACATCGGGTAATGCTGTCGGGGTGACAGCACATGCCCCCAACAGAACAGGGAAACACCCTGCAAATAGTGAGATTTTCATTGTAGAATACCTGTAAGTCTTTAGTTTCTATTGGCTATGCACAACTGGTGCACAGAAATTTACGCCTATTCAGGCGGGTAGTAGAAACTTAAAGATTAGGGGGGCGCATCAGGTGGGTGCGTTCGGCGGATGTCATAACTAAATAGGGCAAAGCGTCATGTGAGTGCACTTCATCAGCTCTAAATACGGCACTTGGTACCAAAGAAAGTGCATCGCCACAAATACCAAAACAGCATTGTGTACCGTCATGTCCATCGCCCGATTTTTCATGCAACATGTCACAAGCAGCAACCTGATCATCACGCTCTACCGTGATATGAGCAACGTCCATGTCATTGCCCTGCGCGTACTGATGCTGTGAAACACTTTGCGCCATCATGTTTGTATGAGCCGATGCCGGCAGAGAAAATGCAACGCTAAAAAGAATAGCAAGTAAACTTACTGTTCTTATGAATTGATTAAAGGGGCGCGTTTTTCTCATGGACGAAAAGTAAAATTAAAACATCATCAATGTCAAGAAGGTAAACTTTCTCATAGGTAACAGATGTGTGATTGGCTCYGCCGCGCTTTACTGTAAGTCTGAACTCACAGCTGCCATCGGCGACACTATAATATTTAGATTGGACCAATCGGCGGTCCAGMTTCTGGGGGKAATATTAACGACCAAACACTTAAAGTCCTGCCCCTATCCGTCAATAAAGCCCGAAGTATTCCGCTTGTTCCCATTCCGAGATCGCCAAATGGTATCTTTCCCATTCTGCGCGGCGAATATGACTGAGGTAATCAACGAATTCATCGCCAAGAGCTGCTCGGTAAAAYTCTGATGTTTCAAAGGATTGAATGGCATCSAGCAGGCTGGYGGGCAARGTTGKTGCCTGCGTRTCATAGGGGGTCTCTACRGCATCTGGTGCGGTTAGTTTGCGGTTCAAACCGTCCAGCCCAGACAGGATTTGACTTGCGAAGAAATAATACGGGTTTGCCGTGGTTTCTGCGACGCGGTTTTCAACCCGACTTGCCTCATCGCCAGGGGCCATCAGCGCCCTAATCATTGCCCCGCGATTGTCACGACCCCATTGAATACGATCAGGTGCCAGTTGATGCGGGCGGTAACGTTTGTAGCCGTTGACCGTCGGGGTTGTTAGCAAACAAGATTCGGTCGCATGTTCCAACAAACCAGCGATCCAAGAACTGGCTTCTTCACTGAGCCCGCCCTGTGTCGGTGGAATCATCAGGTTTTCACCCGTGGTATTATCTATGAGGGATTGATGCAGATGCCAGCCATTTGCCGTGGTGTTTTCCAAATTCGGGCGACACATAAATGTGGCGTGCAATCCTTTACGGGCGCAGACCTCTTTGACCATAGCGCGCAGCATCATCATGTTATCCGCATGGGTCATCGGATCGGCTGGATCGAATGTAAATTCAAACTGGCTCGGCCCCATCTCAACCTCCATGGACCGAATCGGCAAATCCAACGCCTGACAACGCCGACGCAGATCGTTCATCACGTCCTCAACGGCATCGTAGCGCGATTCCGTCAAAAACTGATACCCGTAGCCAATGTTTTGTGTCTCGACGGGCTTCGCAGGCATGGTCATATGCGTGTGTTCCATCATCGGGTCGGTAATCTTAAAGACGTGAAATTCCACCTCTAGCCCGACGATCAGGGATTTACCCGACGCCGCCAGCCGATCAATTGCTCCCTGCAAGATGTCGCGCGGTGCAAATGGAATACTGTCCCCTGTCTTGAAAAACGGGGTGCAGAAAATCCATGCCGAATTATCCGTCCAATCAAGCTCTCTAAACGTGCTTGTATCCGGAACCAGCACAATATCGCCCGCCCCAGACATCATGCCAGAAACACCCGAATCGGCGCTCCAAATCGGGAAAACCGTTCTATGTGACGTGTCWTTTAACAACAGGGTAGAAGGCACGGCGATGCCAGAGGTAAAGGCCGAAATAAACGCCTCGGCAACGATTGTCTTGCCGCGCAATACGCCATGTTGGTCAGCAAAAAGAACCCGCACAGTTTCAACATTTGAACTTTCAACGCGTACAATCAGATCGACGGCACCTTGGATGTCGTGTTCGTCCAACAACCCCAACTGAGAAAGCGCGCCTTGGGCAATTTTATCATAGATATTCGACATGGTATTTCCTGCTAGTAAGAGTAGGTAGCCCGCGCAAATCTGGCATAGCTGCGTTGGGCGTTGTCAAAGGGGAAGCTTATACAGTTGCGTCCCAAGGGCAAGCTGAGCGGCGTTCTTGGTCCGCACGTTTGCTTGCTTGTTCCCARTCCGTCGTCTCGGTCACCGCATCATTGGACAGCGGCCCCACGATAGCAGAGACATCGACGCCGTTGCGCATTGGCAATTCGGTTTCTTCATTTTCAGCAAGACTTTTCATCGCGGCGCGCAGCATACGACGATACTTGATAATAGCGATATCGGTCTTGCCCAAATGTTCATCGGTACGGTCTTGTATCGATCCCTGAGATTCCACCGCCCATTGATCATGCACGTTGATGTCCATTCCCATGCCCGTATAGGTTAACGTGCCCTGTTCAGCGGGGTTGTAGCCGTAATTATTTTGCTTATTCTTGATGGGTGCGTACTCTGGCAAGGTGTGTTCTTTAAGACGTTGCGCGCGCATCAGATCTTTGTCGACAGGTTTGTCGAAGCTGGTGAACATAGAGTACCAATAACAATGCTCATCGTCGATTGGCACATGCCACTGTGTGATAATCATCTCGCGTGACATCGGGATTGAAATCGCACTCGGAAATATCTGATTGGTCACACGCACATGGGTCAATCCGTTATCCATGTGACGCAACGCGGTAAGTTTCAGGCCRTARTCGGTTTCTTCTACCGTAATGTCTGGCCGTGGGTATTCGCGCAGAACTTGGGTGATCGGCATGTCGGTATCTGCRGCTTTGTCACGGAATTGTTTGCCATATTGGTCGTCTGTATCATCGTCGATTAAAAAGCGGTGCAGAAAGGACGCGTGGGCTGGATCAATGCCGACTTCCATCGCTTGAAGCCAGTTGCATTCCCAAAGACCTTTGAATGCAAATACATGGGTTTCAGGYGCACGAAAGCAATCAAAATTTGGAAAACTTGGTGCTTCACCTGGCCCAAGATAGGCAAAGATGATTCCATTTCTTTCAACCACAGGATAGGATGTGGCCTTAATTTGTTTGTACATTTCCGAACCTTTTGGCTCACCTGGTTGCTCAACACATTGCCCCGTGCGGTCAAAATGCCAGCCATGAAAGGGACAGCGCAATCCGTTGTCTTCTAGCCGTCCAAAACACATATCCGCGCCACGGTGTGGACAGTGGCGCTGGATCAGGCCTAGCTCGCCTTGTTCATCCCGAAATAGAACCAGTTTTTCGCCCAAAAGCGTAACGGGGATCACAGGACGCTCAACCGCCATCTCATCGGCCAATGCCGCAGGTTGCCAATAGCGCCGCAAGACTTCGCCAGCAGGCTGACCTGGTCCGACCCGTGTCATTTGATCATTAAGTTCCTGACTAATCATGGCTTTATCCTTTGCTATGACAGATGCTGTGAAAGCCGTGCTAGGGCGGTTATTCTCAAAGTCTGTCGCTTAATTTTAAATCTGTGTTTTTCGCGCGGTTATTTTTTCATAAAAGCGCATTGGTTTGACAAGATTGAGAGTGACCAGCGTTGTGTACCGTCGAAGTCTCATGCCGTAGCGGCTTAATATCGACAGGGACTAATGTGTTTGCTTGGCTGACCATCGGGCTCTCAGGTTTGCTATATACGCGTTTAATCTCGTATAACGCAAAAACTGCTGGTGGTAAAGATATTTAGAACAATTCCTCGAATAATGGAGAGAAACCCTCTAAATATGTGATTATATAAGGTTCCCATGGCGGGTTACCGATCAATTGAGGCTGGATAGAGTGCAAAATCGAGATATTTCATCGACCTTTGTAAAGGGAATGACCGTCCTAAAAGCTTTCGATGATTCCCAAGCTCATATGACGATTTCCGAAGTTGCGCATAAAACGCACATTGATGCGGCAACAGCGCGGCGTCTGGTTCTAACCCTCGTCCATCTTGGCTATCTTAAAAAAGTCGGGCGGAATTTTTCTTTGACGCCCCGTATCCTTGTACTGGCAGGAAGTTTTCTTGGCGCAAATCAATTCGGACGTTTGGTTCAACCCATTCTCAATCAACATAGTGCCGAAATTGGCCGTGGTATATCCGTGGCGATGAAGGATGATAATAAGGCTTTGCTGGTTGCGCAATCGTCACTGACCAGCACGAGAATGACTTTTGGATTTACCGTCGGCAGCCATCTTCCGCTATTGCATACAGCCATGGGGCGTATGCTTTTGGCGCTGGAAGGCATGGACGAAGTTGAGCGCATCATTTCAGAAATTTCTTTGGAAGCGCACACCTCTTTGACAACGCTAGATCGTGGTAAACTTCTCGAAAGCATCCAATTAGCGGCCAAGCTTGGATACTGTGTTGTCCACGGCGAATTCGAGCATGGTGTAACGGGAATAGCGGTTCCATCGGATGCGAGCGGGGAATTCCCTTCGGTTGTTGCGGTCTCCGATGTAACAGAATCCTATGAGGCCGAAGCAGATTTAAAAACCGTGGTGGTAAAGATGAAGCGCTGTGCCGCCGAGCTTGCCCAATCAAATGCGCTATAAAAATAGTGTTTATGTCATGGGGACGCACCGCTGGTTTGATCAATGATTTTAGAATCGATGTCTACCCCCTACCCAGACCGCCCGTCTGGATTCCAATTGTGAATGCCGCATTAAAGTATAATAAGCTTAAAAATGAAAAGGCGGATGGAGTGTCGAGGCGAAATACTTCACAACTCGGCCTCCCACCCTATAAAAAACTAGTCTGTGACGGTAGAATAATGACAACTCCTAAATCCGCCCTTGGGGCATTAATTGACCTTTCTGATCCGCAAAACGCGGCTAAAATGGCGGCTTATCACAAAGTGGATCGGCGCTATTTAGGCGTGTCCAATCCGCAGATTGATGGGCTGTATAAAGCCTGGCGCAAGGATACTGATATTGCCCAACGAGTGGCTATTTCGGCCTATCTTTGGGACAGTGATATCCATGAAGCGCGCGTGGCGGCGGCAAAACTTTTAACCCAAGCACGCATCGCGGATGATGGCGCGGTTTGGGATGAAATTTGTCGTTGGGTACCCAGCTTTGATGCTTGGGCTATAGCGGATCATGCCTGTTTTGCAGGCGGGCGTCGACTGTCCGCCCATCCTGAGCGGATCGCTCAAGTTGAGGCTTGGGGCGACGCTGAAAATATGTGGGTCAGACGCGCGGTTTTGGTGATGACACTACCATGGACAAAATTGAACCACCCAAGTCAGGCCGATTTGGAAATCCGAGAGCTTATCCTAGGTCGGGCAGCGAGTTATGTATCTGATACTGAACCCTTTATCCAAAAATCTATTGCGTGGTGGTTGCGCAGCCTATCAAAGCACGATCCCGACCGTGTACGGGTCTTTATCGCTGAATATGGTGAAAAAATGAAAGCTTTCGCCCTCAAAGAAGCCACCGCGCATTTGGGGTGAAGTGAGGGCGATTACATGGGTAGCGCCTGACCTTGGGGAGGCGTATGCGCCTTCCCGTGGGGAAGGTCAGGCGCGGGCAACAAGTTGCCAAAAAGGACAAAGAACAGTGTTTTAACGCATAAAGACCTGTAATTCGGCCAAGTCGACGATGGATATGCCCAGCACTTTCATCGCCGCAATTGAGATTTGCGAGCCACTGCCCTTTGCGCCCGCATTTGGAATAAGCGTCAGGTTAATCGCGGTGCCTGTTTTCAGGAAAACCACCCGACCGTTGGCTTCTGAGGACACCAACGGGGTGCGTAGCCAAAAACCTGTCTCATCAATCAGCCCCAATGACGCAATGGTTTTGCCTAAATTACGTTCTGGACGCCCGACGGGTTTGGCCTTGGCCTGCTCTAATTCCGCAACGGTCACCTGTGACGCCGCCGCAACCGTGGTTTGTCCTGTGTTTGCCACTTTTCTACGCCCTGGCACCGTCAAATCATCCCCTGTCAAATCATCAGGGCGAGGTTGCGGACGTAGGTCTGCATCTGACAGGTTTGTCGGCGCGGCGCTTACCTGCGCGGGGCGTTTCAAAATCGATAACGGATTTTTAGCGCAGGCCGACACCGCAAAACTCAGGACAATCATCAAAGGGATTATATGGTATTTCTGGGTCATGGTGCGCCTATATGTTTTTTGCCCAAGCTAAACATTCTATGCGTTCAAATCAACGTCAGAACGCGGCTTTATGCTTGCGATTACACAAATCCGCGCATAGTTTGCGGATATGGAAACCCCTCGTTTAATAGACCCCTTTGCGCGTACCATTGATTATTTGCGCGTCTCAGTGACAGATCGCTGTGACTTTCGCTGTGTCTATTGCATGTCGGAAAACATGACGTTTTTACCGAAAAAAGAGCTGTTAAGCCTAGAAGAATTGGAACGGATGTGTTCCATTTTTGTGGGCCAAGGCGTGCGTAAACTGCGCATTACTGGCGGTGAGCCGCTGGTGCGGCGCGGGATTATGAGTTTTTTCAAAGCGATGTCGCGGC
>NVSA01000097.1 GCA_002401045.1 Paracoccaceae bacterium | reverse complement strand
TGTGATAGTGAAGGTCTGATAGATCAATTGGTTGTTTGCGCCAAGGGCAGGGCCCTGCAGATGAACCGCGGTGCCAATGTCGCCAGTGGCCGTTGGTTGTTGTTTTTACACGCAGATACGGTGCTATCGTCCAATTGGGTGCAGGCTTTTGGCGCGCATATCAACAGCAGTGATAAAGCGGCCTATTGTAATCTGGCCTTTGATCAAACGGGTTTTATGGCAGGATTTGTCGCCGCATGGGCGAATTTCAGATCACGATTTTTTGGCCTACCCTACGGCGATCAAACCTTATTGATTTCGCGTAAACACTACAATGCAACGGGCGGATACCGCGATATTGCGTTGATGGAAGACGTGGCAATGGCGCGCGCGATTGGACGGCGTAAAGTTGCCCTGCCCGTGACAGCAACGACAAATGCCGACAGCTATACCCAAGTCGGTTGGCTGAAACGAGGCCGCCAGAACCTAGGGACTTTGCTGCTGTATTTTCTAGGGCGTGATCCTGACAAGCTGGCGAAAAGATATACCCGCTAGCGCAGATTAAAGCCCCAGCATTCCCAAAAAACGATCCACTGCACCCATGGCGGGCTTACCGTGGCGGTCACGTTTACGTCTGCCCCGTCCGATTTTTTCTTGTGCGGGGCTGAGATCAAATTGCAGATTGTACAAATCGGCATAAAGCCCGCCTGCCGCCAGTAATTCTTCGTGGCGACCTTGGGCAACAATGGTGCCGCCGTCCATCACAACGATCTGATCGGCGTCCAAAATCGTCGACAAACGGTGCGCAATGACCAAGGTCGTGCGACCCTGCGATAAACGGGCAAGCGCGTCCCTGATTATGGCCTCTGATTGGGCATCCAGGGCCGAGGTTGGCTCATCTAACAATAAGATCGGCGCGTCGCGCACAATGGCGCGGGCAATCGACAAACGTTGGCGTTCACCGCCCGAAAAACTGGCTTTGCTCGGCTCAATCTTGGTGGCATACCCTTTGGTTAGCCCCATGATGAAATCATCTGCCGCCGCCGCTTTGGCCGCTTCTATACAAGCCTGATCTGTCGCGTTTTCTTTGCCAAAACCGATGTTGTCAATCACGGTTCCCGTCAGCAAAATACTGTCTTGACTGACCAAAGAAATTTGGTCGCGCAGGGATTTCAGGCTGACGGATTTAATATCTTGTCCGTCAATTTTTATTGTGCCCTTTGTGGCATCAAATAAACGCGGTAACAGGTTGAAAATAGTGGTTTTACCCGCACCAGAGCGCCCGACGAATGCATAGGTTTTACCCGCTTCAATCGTCAARTTGATATCGTGCAAAGCCTCATATCCATCAGGATATACGAAATCCACTTTATCAAAAGTGATCTGCCCTGTGGCGCGTCCATTGGTRATTTTAGAAGGGCCATCAACAATGTCGTTTTTAGTGTCCAAAAAGGCATAAACCCGCTCCAATGCCGCAACACCTTGTGACCCCACAGCAAAGGCTTGGCTCAGCTTGCGCCCTGGATTTGTAAGCACACCCAGCGCGGTGATCAAACCGAYCATGCCYGCAATATCAATCGCGCCYGTCTGGATGCGTAACCCCACCAAGAACAGCGTCATACCGACGGCAACACCCGCCAAAACCTCAACGATAGGCGACAGYGCYGCYTGCCATTTRGTGATYGCCAAACGCAAGGTATACAAGCGYTCAAAGCTGAATTTTGAAGTGCGYTTCARGCGGTCTTCGMGCTGATAGGTGCGCRCCATGCGAATGCCCGACAGCCCCTCGTTGACCGAACTGGTCATCTGACTAATCTCTTCTTGAATTTCTTTGGATGTTTTGCGAATGCGCCCGCCAGCGATGCCCACAGGCACAAAAACCAGCGCGAAAATACACACCAAAGCCAGCGTCATTGTCCAGTCAATCGACAGCATTACAACCACGGTTGCAACCAGCGTCAAAATTTCTTTGACCGAGCCAAAAACGGCGGCGGTGGCACTGCGAACCAGATCAATGTCCGCTGAAAACCGCGCCGCAATCGCCGCAGGTGCTTCGGCTAACAGATGTGCCAAATCCATATCGACCAAAGTGTTATACATCTCATGTTGCAAATCGGCCTGCACACGGCTGAGCATTTTATTTTGCACCAAGGCATTGATATATTGGCAAACGCCGCGCGTCAGTGTCAGCGCGATAATGCCCAAAGGGGCCAAGTAAATGATACTGTCATCGCGGGATTCTAATCCGCCAATCGCATATTCCATGAATTTTGCATAGCCAGCGGTTGCCCCTGCAATGACGACCATCAAGGCGACAGAAACGGACAGCATTGCCCAATGTTGCTTGACCCATCCGTGCCATAGCCGACCGTAGGCCGTGCGGAGTGTCATTTTTGGTGTGTTTTGTTCCATACCCAAGGGGCATCCTTCGTCAATTTGTGGGTCTGTTTATCATCAATTCAGACCCTGTCCAACGTGCAGTTACACTGAAATCGGCACGGGCACCTTAAAAGGCACCTCAACGAGGTTTCCCTCAGGGTTTGCCCGATCAACCACCAGAAACTTTTGCCCAGCGCCCAAAACCATCAACGGGTGATGCCAGACATTGCGATTGTATTGCACGCCTTGCGCGCCAGTGCATAAAAACACCTTACAAGCCTGCGGTGTTGGCGCATCTGCGACGATCACCAGCCAGTCTTGGCCATCTAGCGGCATAAAGGCCTGTGTGCCCAGCGGGTGGCGCTCTAACAGCACCAATTCTAACGGACGCGGGCGGCCTTCAAAGATCGACACGGCGACATCGCCATCACAAGATACGGTGCTAAGCGCGTCATGGCGGGTGGCAAAGCCTGCGTTAATGTCAAAGCTGGTGCCGATGCCGCATTCGATCACATCGCCGTAGGGCGCAAAGGCGGCTTGGGTCAGCGGTTGCGGCTTTATCATAGCTTCAACCTTGGATGACGGTTGACGTCTTTATACAGCAAATAGCGAAAGGGTTCGTTCCCCACAGCACGACAAGCTTGCGGACAAAAGGCACGTAACCACATGTAATCACCCGCTTCTACGTCTACCCAATCCTCATTCAGCAAATATTCGGCCCGACCTTGCAGCACATAAAGCCCGTGTTCCATGACATGGGTTTCAGGGAACGGGATCATACCGCCCGCTTGAAAGGTCACGATATTCACATGGCAATCATGGCGCATATCAGCAGGGTCAACGAAGCGGGTCGTCGCCCATGTGCCGTTGGTGTCTGGCATAAAGGTCAGCGCGGTGGCAGCGTCCGTGGTGACAAAGCTATCGGGCATATCAATGCCGTCTACCGCCTCATAGCGTTTACGTATCCAATGAAATGTTGCGACTTGATTGGTGTCATTGGACAGCGCCCAGTTTTGATCCGCCGCGATATAGGCATAACCACCTGCGTTGAGTGTATGGCTTTGATCGCCAAGGGTCAGGCTAATTTCACCACTGACAACAAATAAAATACCCTGTGCTTGCGCATCTGGTTCAGGGGCAGTTGAGCCGCCACCTGCGCCAAGTTCAACAATGTAATGGGCAAAGGTTTCGGCAAAACCGCTTAGTGGACGCGCAATGATCCAAGCCCGTGTGTTGGTGAAATGCGGCAGGTTACTGGTGACAATATCGGTCATCACATCGCGGGGGATGACCGCATAGGCGTCTTTAAACACTGCCTTGGTGCCGACCATATCCCCTTGGGGTGGTAAGCCACCTTTGGGGGTGTAATAGCTGTATTGGGTCATATTTTACCTGCCTTATTCGGATGTACATCACGCCAGTGGCGGGCAATATCAAGCCGTGTGGTGATCCAGACATCTTTCTGGCCGCGAATATAGTCAATAAACCGCGCCAAAGCCGCCGCACGACCAGGGCGTCCAACCAAGCGGCAATGCAGCCCGATGGATAACATCCGCCCGCCCTCGCTATACAGCACATCGAAACTGTCACGCAGATAGGTCTCAAACTGCTCGCCCGTATTAAAGCCCTGCGGCGTGGCGAAACGCATATCGTTGCTGTCCAGCGTATAGGGCACAATCAGCTGATCGCCTTCATAGAACGGTACATCATCGGCGTAGCTATCGGCCGAGTATTCAAAGCCAAGCTCGGCGCAAATATCGCGTGTATTCAAGGAGGTACGCCCTTGATAGATGCCTGCAGGGCGTTGACCTGTCAGTTTTGTATGCAGATCAATTGCCGCTTGCAGGTCTGCGCGTTCTTGTGCGGCTGGCGTGTCTTTATAATCGATCCACTTCAACCCGTGACTGGCAATTTCCCAATTCGCTTTTAACATCGCCGCCACCACATCAGGGTTTTTCTGCAAGGCGGTTGCCACACCAAAAACGGTGACTGGCAAGTGACGCTCGGTAAACATGCGGTAGAGCCGCCAGAACCCAGCGCGCGCGCCGTATTCATAGATCGATTCCATGTTCATATGGCGCTGACCTACCCAAGGTGCAGCCCCGACAATCTCGGATAAGAACGCTTCTGAAGCCGCGTCGCCGTGCAAGATATTATTCTCGCCGCCCTCTTCGTAGTTCACCACGAAATTAACGGCAATGCGTGCGCCATCGGGCCATTGTGCCTTCGGCGGGGTCGCCCCGTAGCCGATCATATCGCGTGGGTAATCTGTCATTTTGCATCCTTTAGAGCATGGCCTAATGCCGCATCAAAGAGGTCTAGGTCTGCGGGTGTGCCAACCGAGACACGAATACAGCGGTCTTGCGGGGCAACAAAAGGCATCCTGACAAAAACACCGCGCTCAAGCAACTGATTTAACACTGCCTTGGCATAGTCCCCGTCTTTACCGCAATCAATGGCGACGAAATTCGTGGCGGACGGGATCGCGGTCAGGCCATGTTTATGCGCAATGGCATAGAGCCTTTCACGGGCGCTTTGCACTTGGGAAATGACATGTTCCAAATAGTCTTGGTCGTTCAGTGCCGCTAACGCCCCGATTTGGGCAGATCGGTTCATACCGAAATGATTGCGCACCTTGTCGAAATTCTTAATCAAATCTGCCTGCCCGATCGCATAGCCAACCCGCGCCCCAGCCAAGCCATAAGCCTTGGAAAACGTCCGCATTCGGATGACCTGTGGGTTCTCTATATCGATTGCAGGCAAAGTGCCGCGCGGGGCAAATTCGCTATAGGCCTCATCCAAGATCAGCAAACAACCCGCAGGCACCGCATCAATCATGCGTTGGATCACTTCCGCACTATGATAGGTTCCCATGGGATTGTCTGGATTGGCGATATAAATCAGTTTGGCGTCCACCGCCTGTGCTTTGGCGATCAAACTGGCAGGATCGGCGTGGTCATCTATATAGGGCACTGTGTGCAACACGCCGCCGTATCCCGTGACATGGTAGTTAAAGGTAGGATACCCCCCCAATGAGGTCACAACCGCATCGCCTTGCGCGACAATTAAGCGTACCAGATAGCCCAACAGGCCATCGATGCCTTCGCCAACAGCAATATTTTGCACAGGGATTTTCAAATGATCCGATAAGGCCGCTTTCAGATCATAACTATCAGAATCGCCGTATTTCCAAATCTCTGGATCGGCGGATTGTATCGCCGCCAAGGCCTTGGGCGATGCCCCGAAACCGCTTTCATTCGCCCCCAGACGGGCGGCAAACACCTGCCCGCGCGCGCGTTCTTGGACCTCTGCCCCGACAAAGGGAACCGATGCAGGCAGGCTGTTGGTCAATGCGCTATAACGCGGTTGTTTTTTATCCATGCCTTGCCCTTCATCCCCTAGTCTTGCCTTACAAGTTATATCGCTATGCGCTGAAAGGATACCTGCAGGCCGTAAAATAAAAAACGCCCTGCTTGTGGTGCAAACAGGGCGTCTGGTCGTTGGTTATGTCGTTAGCCTAAGGCGGCAACGCGGTCAAAAGCGGCTTGTAAGGTTTTAAGCTCCTCACCTGCGGTTTCAACACGGGCGCGGTTTTCAGCAACCACGGCGGCGGGGGCGTTATTGATGAATTTTTCATTCGCCAATTTGCCCTTGATGCCACCGAGTTCTTTTTGAAGTTTCTCAATCAACTTGCTCAAACGACCTTTTTCAGCGTCCACATCGATCACATCGGCCAATGCAGACAGAATGTGCCGCCCTGAACCGCCAAGGTCACCGCCCCTTTGGGCGCCTCTGTCGCTGTGGTTATTTCAGTGACCCGCGCCAAACGCAGGACCATCGCCAAGTTACCCGCAAGGGCGGCTTGGCCTGCAGCGTCTAGATCCAATTGAACCATCGGGATTTTCGCCCCTGCGTTAACCCGCATCTCAGCGCGGATAGAACGGATTTGTTCAATCAAGCCCACAACCCAGTTCATTTCACGGCTGGCTTCATCGTTAACCAATTCAGCGCCATACGTCGGCCAATCCGCATGTGCCAACATTTTATCGCGGGTGTTTGTGGCGTCCCAAAGCTCTTCGGTAATAAACGGCATAATCGGGTGCAACAAAATATAACATTGATCTAGAACCCAGCACAAAGTCGCACCTGTTTCGGCCTTTATGTCCGCATCATCGCCGTGGAACAATGGTTTTGACAGCTCTACATACCAGTCGCAAACCTTACCCCAGACAAAGGCATAAAGCGCATTGGCCGCATCGTTAAAGCGGAACTGATTAAGCGCCGTGTCAACAGCTTCGCGTACCAGTGCGGTTTCGCCGATGATCCATTTATTCAAGGTTTGGTTAACCGCTTTAGGATCGAAATCCGCAGGCAAGCTGGCCTCATTGAACTCGGCAAAACGGGTGGCATTCCACAGTTTGGTGCCAAAGTTACGGTAGCCCACAATACGGTCTTCGGACAATTTCAAATCACGCCCCATCACAGCCATCGCCGTTAGGGTAAAGCGCACAGCATCGGTGCCGTATTTATCCATCAGCTCCAACGGATCAATGACATTGCCCGTGGATTTGGACATTTTCTTGCCCTTCTCATCGCGGACTAACGGATGTACATAGACGGTTTCAAACGGCACTTTATCCATGCATTCAATGCCCATCATCATCATGCGGGCAACCCAGAAAAAGATAATGTCAAAACCCGTGATTAACACACGTTCAACATTGTCGGATTTGTAAAACCGTTCCAGCTCAGACGTATCTTCAGGCCAGCCAAGTGTGCCGAATGGCCAAAGACCAGAGGAGAACCATGTGTCTAGGACGTCTGGGTCGCGGTAGATCGGTACAGGTTCATTATTATCAGGCGTAATTCGTGATAACATAGCTTGCGCGGCAACGTCATCACGGACTTCAATGACATCACGCCCATAATATTCAGATGCCTTTTTTGAAATTTCCGAAAGAGATGCACCACAGAACAATTGATTAGGCCTAGAGCCTTTTAAGAATAGCTGTAGGTTGCCAAAATCCGTTAGTTCGGGCCCATACCAAACAGGCACCTGATGCCCCCACCACAACTGGCGTGAAATGCACCATGGCTCAATGTTTTCCAACCAATGGAAATAGACTTTTTTGTCGCCTTCGGGCAGGATTTTAACCGTGCCATCACGCACCGCATCAATGGCGGGTTGCACGATTTGTTTGGTGTCGACAAACCATTGATCGGTCAACATCGGCTCAATCACCACCTTGGAGCGATCCCCAAAGGGTTGCATGACCAGCTTGTCTTCAATCTTAATCAACAAGCCCAGCGCATCGAGATCAGCCACAACGGCCTTACGCGCATCAAAGCGATCCATACCACGGTATTTCGCAGGCACCAGATTATCGTCGACGTCATCACTGCGCATCGCGCCTTTGGTGTCCAACAGCGTATACATCGGGATGTCATTGCGCTTGGCGACCATGTGGTCATTGAAATCATGCGCACCCGTGATTTTCACCGCACCTGATCCGAAATCAGGATCGGGATATTCATCGGTGATGATCGGGATGGTACGGTCGCATAGCGGCAAGTCGACTTGTTTGCCCACGATTGGCGCATAGCGTTCATCATCGGTAAAGACGGCAACTGCGCCATCCCCAAGCATGGTTTCAGGGCGTGTGGTGGCGATAGAGATATAATCGCGCTGCTCAGACAAAGTCACCGTGCCGTCTGCGTCTTTCTCAACGTAAGTATATGTCGCACCATCTG
>NVSA01000096.1 GCA_002401045.1 Paracoccaceae bacterium | reverse complement strand
GCTATCGACAAAACGGTCGCAAATAACACATTGCCCAGCCGCCAAAGCAGGCAGGATGGTTTTTTCCAAATGATCCCGACGTGCGGCATTGAACAGCAGGATTTCGGTCTCTGGCGACCAGCGATCAGGGTCGCCTTCGACCAGAAGTTTGCGAATGATTTCAGCGCCTTGTGACCCACCTGGTTCGCGGGTRAAAATGCACGGTATGCCTGCATTTGTAAGCGCATCAAATAGGTTGCGGGCTTGGGTTGATTTGCCCGAACCATCAACGCCTTCAAAAGTGATGAATTTTGCTTGTGTCATTATTTTACGTCTGAATTGCCAAGAATATCATTAGAAAGAACCRTTGCAGAGACTTTCATCCGCTTGAAAAAACCAGCCTTACCGACCGCATTTTTTGCRTAAAGCGGGACGCTAAAGGGTTTGATCCCTTGGGCTTCAACCCGTAAATGTGCGATTTGACTGTCTTTGCTAATCGGGGCTTTMAGYGGGCCGTGATAGGTGATTGCGGCCTTTAGGCTGTCTTTGGCGTCATAGGGAATAAGCGCTTCGATGTTGGACTTTGCATAAAGCTCAACGCTGTCTTGTTGTCCCAAAAACACATCAGCACTGCCRATTGTGACGYCTTTTTTAAACACCGTGCGGGTGATGAAATTACGAAAGGCCCAATTGGTGATGCGYTCGGCCTCTRATGCCCGCTCTGCGCTGGACCCGAGRCCTGTGATCATAAAGATAACGCGGCGTCCACCTTGGACGGCAGAGCCAACCAGACCGTAGCCTGCTTCTTGGGTGTGGCCTGTTTTGAGGCCATCRGCACCAATGCCAAGTTTCAACAATGGGTTGCGGTTGGCTTGGGTCACTTTTGACCAAGTGAACGATTTCTTTGAGAAAAAGTGATAGTATTCAGGGAATTCTGTTATTAAACGGTTTGCCAAAAACACCAAATCATGGGCGCTCATGCGTTGGTTTGGATCAGGCCAGCCTGTGGAATTTGCAAAATGGGAATTATCCATGCCCAGTTTTTTTGCCCGCTCGGTCATCTTGATGGCAAAAGCGGCCTCAGACCCTGCGAGGCCTTCGGCGACAACGATGCAGGCGTCATTGCCAGATTGGATGATGATGCCGTTAATCAGGTTTTCAACACTGACCCGTTCGCCTTGGCGTAAAAACATTTTTGAGCCACCCATTTTATGGGCTTTTTGCGAGACGACAAATTTTGTGTCCATGCTGACGCGATTGTCTTTTATGGCTTCAAACAACAAATTTAGCGTCATTAGTTTTGACATAGAAGCAGGCGGAATAGGGCGGTCGGCGTCTTTTTCAAACAGAACCGTTCCGGTGTTCACATCCAAAACCATTGCCGATCGGGCAGGCGTGTCCAACGCCCAAGCCGTTGCGGTGCTGATCAAAAATGCGACTGTATAAAGTATGACTTTAGGTGCGGTCATTGGGGCAGCAGTCATTGGACCCTCTTAGTTTTTGGACAAATAGGCGTCAGAAAAGCCCATTTTCTTGATTTCAGTCATATAAGCCGCTTGTTCACCCTTGGTTTGCGCAGGTCCTGCAACAACCCGCCAAAAAGTCTTACCTTTGGCTGTGGCCTTTACAATGCGGCCTGGGATTTTACGTACTTCGAGCGATTTCAGCGTGTCCTTGGCGTTTTTCTCGACGCTGAAGAAGCCAAGCTGAATGAACGGTGAGGATAGCGCTGATTTGGGCGCGGCCTTAACAGGTGCGGCGGTTGGTTTTTGTTTTATGGCCGTTGTGGTCGTGGTGCCTGATGCGGCTTTTTTAGCCTCGGCGGCTTCGACGGATTTCAAAACGCTTGATTTAATATTATCCGTTGTCGCTACTGTCGCCGTTGGGGCAGGGGCAATGGTTTGGGTTGTGACGGTCTCAGGGGTTGCGGCTTCGCCCGTTTGCGCGCCGACATTTACCGTTTCGCGGCGCAATGCCGTGACATTTAATGTGGTGGGTGATCCTGCTTGTACACCCAGCGCGGCGGCGGCATCTGAGGACAGTTGCAAGCGCGGCCCTGGGTTGTTGCGTTCGCGCTTAAAGAGCGCACCGATGACGAATTTGCCGTTGGTCTCATTACGGATAATTACCCGTTCAGGCTGTTTGCTGTCTGGATGTGCCACCCAAACGCCGCCCAAAGACGGACGCCCGTCCCAGAGGGATTTTTCGGTAACTTGAAAGACTTCGGGGGATTCTACATCGCGTTCAACCAGTTTAATTGATCCGCTTGCGGCTTTGTCAGCTTTGGTCTTTGATACTTTTTTGAAAAAGCCGCCACCATCGCTATTTTTCTTGAATAGATTAGATGTCGCGCCTTCTTCGCAAGCGACAAGACTAAAGGACAATACAGCCACCAGTCCTAATTTACCTAGATTTTTTGTGAAAACGATCCTGCTCATGCCTGTGTCTCCTGTGCGCATTTATTTTTATATTTTTGCTCAATACGCTTATTTTATTATGCTTGAGGCGTACCCTAACCATGCTGGGGGATTTTTGAAAGTTAATTGTTTTGGGAAAACTTCAGATAAGCAAGGTTTTGCTGTATTTTCTGCTTGCAGTTCTGCGCGTGCAGAATTAGTCAGACACCAGTTAAGGCTTCGACCTTACACTTTGATTGCGGAGAGGTGGCAGAGTGGTCGAATGCGGCGGTCTTGAAAACCGTTGAAGTGAGAGCTTCCCAGGGTTCGAATCCCTGTCTCTCCGCCATTCAAACTTCATCAGTTATGATTAAAAAAGTAGCGCCTTCGGGCGATTATATGGCTATGGCTTATTGATCAGCCAAGATGCATATTAGTTCAGCCTGCATTTAAGGCGGGACAAAAATGTGAGAGCTTTTTTATTGTATATAATAGGTGGACAAGCCTATGCCTTAAACTTACAATTTTCGAAATAAGTTCTCTTTAAGTGCAAATTGTTAAAAGGTGTCATTATGCAAAGCCAGGCTGTTTCTATCGATTTAACGGGGGCATCAAGCTACCCAACGACTTTGCATTTAGATCAGGGTGAGTATCTTTTAAATATAGTTGCCCCATTCGATACGCGCGTTGTTGTAACGCCTGTGGCAGGGATTGCGTTTCGCGATCTTGATCCGTCTCCAAATGTTTATAGTGCCGAATTTACTGTCTCGCGTGCTGGGTCATATACTTTTAATATTGTGCTGGATAAGCCCGTTGAGAACGAGCATTTGTATATTCACTTTGAACCTAAAGATGCGGGGGGAAATGAAGATGATGGCAGCGAAAGCAACCCATTACCTGATTTCCCTTTGTTTCCAACAGCTGGTTGGCGCTTTGTGTATATGTATCGCAAAGACCAATACATTCACAGGCTTGATGTGTTCCATGGAAGCCAAGGGCTTTATGCTTTTCAAAAAACACCGCCATCTGATGAAATAAAAGTGCGGTTTACAAATTTTAAGATGGTTTCGCCGTTAACATATCATGTTACATTTGACGGCAACCCAAATGGTTACCAAATAATACGTCGCAGAGAAGATTGGTCAGCATTATTTTTAGGCGACACTCCATTTTTTCTTGAGCGTAAAGAGAAAATATAAGGTCAACGGGTTTTCTAAAACGACCATGCCTAAAGCTTTAAGCTTACAAGCCCCCACAATCACACAAACAGTTTTACGAATCCATGCGGTTTTGGCGTTTGACCTTGCCGGGGGTTTCGCCTGTGCTTTGRCGAAAGACMCGSGAAAAATGGGCGACRTCTGCAAAGCCYAATGCGTAGGCTACAGAGGTGATTGACTGGTCGATGAGCATTTCACGGGCGCGGCGWATTCTGTATGTTCTGGCRAATTTGGCAGGGGTGATGCCGTARCGSGCTTTRAAATGTCGAAACAGGCTGGCCTCACTCATCTTTGCGATTTGYGCGAGGCTTTCAGTRGAATAGCGGGCTTCRGGTTTGGATCGGATGGCTTCTGACACCGCGTTTACCCCCGTGTCGGCGACGTTGTTTYTGTTGGTAAACAAAAGCTCGGTTGCCTGTGCCTGCAGCAGTCGCAAAACCAATTCACTATGGGCGGCTTCAATTAGCACATCGCGTAGGGGGCCGACCTCATCTTTATAATAGCTAATAGCGCGGTTTATCTGCTTTTGAACGGCGGGGGCGTTGCGCAGATGGGCAAAATTATTCCAATCGAGTTCCATCCTTTGATGGTAGCCTTTTGCTTCCATCGTCTCATTGATACGCGCCACGATGCTGTCGAGTTCAGCATAATCAAATTCAATGACGACGCATTCAACAGGTCGCTCAGGGGATGCTTCTGGAAACAGGATGTCTAATTTCATAGATGAATTGATTAATAAGGATTCACCTGGCAGAAAATCAAAGGCTTCTGAACCATTAATTCGCATTATTTTGCATCCAGTCTGCATTGAACAGATCAATGGGTTTTCGAACTCTAAGTTCACATGCGCAAGGTCGGTTGTCATATAAACAGACGCCTCACTTAGGGACGAATGTTGTACTGTCCTATATTCGACTAGCTTTTCAGTGGTCATCGTATCTCCCCTTACGATAGACTTACATTGAGGCACGCTATGTCTGAAATGAGGTATGACCTCAAGCTATCACAACGGTGCCTGCAATATATTGCACATTATTAAGCGAAACGATACTAGAATATGACCTGATATGGTGGCTGTTCAGGGTGCGTTCTGTGTCGATTGACAATGTTGTTGTACCGCCTCGATAAAAGCATCGGGCGCATCTATGTGTGCAAGATGCCCAGCGTCGGGGATTAAGACGGTTTTTATATGCGGTGCCTTACGTTTCACATTATCATGCAGACGCGCGATCCAAGGAGAGCCTTTTGCACCTAAAGCCCAAGTGAATGGTAGCTTAATGCTTGCAATCGCGCGCATTGAGATATGTTCGTGCATCACTCCGAAAAAATGGGGATCCCATTCGGCCAGTACAGGAGCCCAGTATTTATGAAAGGTCTCTTGTTCTTCTTTGGGCAAGTTATCGTAGGAATTTCCACCACCCGTTAGGCCTGTGCCAAAACGTAGGAATTCTATAAGCGCCGCTTCAGGATGGCCGCGTAATTGTTGATATTTTAAGCGCAGTAAGGTGCGTAAAACGTCCCAATTCATATTGCGTAATCCATGAAACGGCGCCTCAATAATGAACAGCGATTTGACTAAATCGGGGCGTTCTGCGGCAACGGCCATCGCCACATTGCCGCCAGAGCTCCAACCAACAACATGGGCGGGTTCTTTTGCGACTTGTTCTAAAAGCGCAATAAGATCAGCCGCATGCAGGCGGTGATCGCGTACGGGTTTATGTGTTGATTGCCCGTAGCCACGCCGATCATAGGTGATAACCCGATGATTGGCAGACAGGGCAGGTACAACATTATCCCATGTGCCGCCATCGACTGCGGAGCCATGTATCATGACAATTGGCGTGCCTGAACCCGCCGTGTCATACTTGATGTTAACGTTTGAAAGCTGAAGGTTAGCCATTTTWAATCCATATATATTTRGNCGGTTGGCGGACACTAWAGCGCCCGCCAAGCGTAYYTAACCGATCAGAATATCAGCCATGCGTTCCCCAATRATGACCGTTGCGGCCATGGTGTTCGARGTCACCACACGCGGCATCACAGAAGCATCTGCAATTGACAGACCTTCAACCCCCCGCACAGAGAGGTTGTTATCAACCACGGCCATGTCATCACGACCCATCGCGCAGGTGCCTGATTGATGGAAGTAAGTCGTGGCGGCGTTTTTGGCGAAGTTCGCCAAGCCTGCTTTATCCAACTTACCGGGCATGACTTCACGTTTGACATAAGGTTTCATCACATCAGAGTTGCCAATTTCGCGGCATAGCTCAATACCCGTCATAATTGCCTTTAGGTCATCAGGATGACGTAAATGTGCCCCATCGATTTTCATCAAGTCCGCTGGGTTTGACGATGCTAGATAGACGCGACCACGGCTTTTAGGACGCACTAAACCAGGCGAGATCGTCCATGCACCAGCAGGCGGGTTGTATTGCGGCCCTGTCACTTCATTTGCGTAAGGCACCTCAATCTGGAATGGTTGCAGGTCTGGCGTATCGAGTGAACTGTCACTTTTCCAAAAGAACGTGGCCTCGGCCAAATTGTTTTGAGGCGGCAAGGCTTCTTTATATTCCCAGATACAGCCCGCAAGCAGGACGTGGTCTTGGAAGTTCTGGCCAACCCCTGGCAGGTTCACCCGTGTGGTGATGCCGTGTTGTGACAACTCAGCCTCATCGCCGATCCCTGAAAGCATCAGGATTTTCGGCGTATTGATCGCGCCCGCAGATAAGACCACACGCTTTGAAGCCGTTACTTCATGGGTTTCACCGTCTTTGATAAACTTCAAGCCCGTGACTTTACTGCCGTCCATCGTCAAGGAAACCACTTCGGCCCCTGTGAGCATGGTCATATTTTTACGTTTCAAAGCAGGGTAGATGTAGTCATTTGCAAGACTTACACGCCGCCCGTCACGAATACGCACATTGGCAATTGCAGCACCGCCTTCGCCTTCCATCATTGCGCCATTCTGATCTTCATATTTGGGAATGCCGACACTTTCGCAGGCATCTAGCAGGGCAGGGGCAATCGGATTGATGTTATCTGGCGTGGTGATCCAAATACGACCGCCTTTACCACGGCGCAATTCATCTGGCGCACCTTGCCAATCTTCGATCCGACGGAAGATTTTCAGGACAGAATTGTAGTTCCAGCTATCATCGCCTGCGGCATTGGCCCAGAAATCGTAATCATTTTTGTGACCGCGTGCCCAAACCAGCACGTTAATAGAGGATCCGCCGCCGACAACTTTACCCATAGGCATGATCATTTCGCGACCATTCACACTGTCTGCCGCATCGGCAACATGCCCCCAGTCGCGTTCACTGCGTATGTTGGTTGGCCACATTCCGGGGACTTGTACGGCGTCAACCTGATCGGTGTCACCTGCTTCAAGTAACAATACCGATGCATCGGTTTCCATTGCGAGGCGTCCAGCAACAACCGCGCCGCCACTGCCTGAACCGACAACGATATAATCATAAGACTTTTGCAAATTCTTTGTATTATATGATTGAACGGTTGCGGCGACTTCGCCGTCTTTTGCCATCGCTTGCACTGCGGGCATAGAGACACCAGCGGCCAGCGCTATTTGGATAAATTTACGTCTGTTTAGTTTACCGCGATATAAAGCGCCTTCGGCCGCGTTTACTAACTCTCCGCGTGCCATTTGTTCTGTCATTGGGATTTTCATCTGATTTTCTCCAAGTTAAAGGTCTAACTGCCCCCAGATCAGGGGCAGCCAAAGATTAAAACGAGTTCTCGATATTTTTAGAACGGGTACTGACGGTGATCTGTTTGCACAGAGATCCAGCGTTGTACGGTAAAGGCATCAATAGCGCCTGATGCGCCCCACTTGCCCATACCACCTGATGCTTTCATGCCGCCAAACGGGCAATGTGGTTCATCATGCACGCATGTATCATTGACGTGAACCATGCCTGCTTTGACTTTTCGCGCAACGGCTTCGCCGCGCAAACTGTTTGAGGTAACCACTGAAGCCGTCAGCCCGTATTGGGTGTCATTGGCGATTGCGATGGCTTCTTCTTCGGTGTCGAATGGCAATACCAGACCGACAGGGCCAAAGATTTCTTGCTTGTAGATTTCCATGTCAGGGGTGACGCCCGTGATCACAGTACCTTGGAAAAAAGGCCCTTGTTTTGAGCCGCCAGTATGAATAACCGCACCAGCTTTTTTGGCTCCGCTGACCAGCGCATCAATCCGATCAAGCTGACGATCATTGATGATTGGCCCGATGACCGACATTTGATTTGAAGGCTCAAGCGGTTCAAACATAGCGACTTTCTCAGTGAGTTTTGCCACAAAATCATCGTAAAGGTTGCGCGCAACAATCAGTTTGTCGGCAGACATACAAATCTGTCCCTGATGTAGGAACGTAGAGAAAAACGCCAGATTTACAGCGTAATCCAGATCGGCATCGTCTAAGATGATAACAGGATTTTTACCGCCCATCTCGAGCTGCACCTTTTTTTGCATCTTGCCGCAAACCTCAGCGATATGGTTGCCGGTGGCGACAGAACCGGTGAA
>NVSA01000095.1 GCA_002401045.1 Paracoccaceae bacterium | reverse complement strand
CGGCTACCGATTTACGATTTATAGTGCCGCCAGTCCCGATGCAATAAAAACTGAAGACTGGTTATCCGAGCATGTACAGGGCACGGTGCGAGCCATTTCTACCCCTCCACCAGAGCGACAATCTATTGCTGAAATAAAAGCACGCTGTGATGTTTGGGTGGATCAGAAGGATGGAAAGGTTGAGCATGCCCATATGAACTTCGGTGATCGTTGGCAGAATGTGCAGGCGATTCACTACGGGCATGAAGAGGCATTGGTGGAGTTATCTCTACCTGTGGAGCTAGAAGGTGACCTTAGGGAAAACCCTCTGCATCCTGCCTTGCTGGACATGGCGACGGGTGTGGGTCAGCCCCTTGTTCCTGACTACCGTGTGGAGCGTGACTTTCCTGAGTTAAAGTTAACCGCAACGAAAGAAATTATGGTGTAGGGTGCCGTCCTTTACCATGCCTTAAAAGTCATCAAATTCCATCTGTTCGAACACCCGACCCGCATTTTTCGTTGCTAGCTCTTTATAAGTGTCCAGATTGGCATAGGGCGTCTGGTCAACATAATAGGCCTTGGACAAATCCCCGCCGTCCTCAAGCAACTGTTTGATCTGGGCGCGTAGATACACCAGATAATCACGGGTATAGCGCCGCACCTGATCCATATTGGTCGGATGACCGTGCCCCGGAATGACATAGAGCGCGCCCAGAGGTTCAAACTTGGTATCCCAAGTCTCAATCCATGCCGCCGTATCTGTATGATCGAAAATCGGCAACATCCGTTCGTGAAACGCCATGTCCCCCGCAATCGCTAGTTTTTGTTGCGGCAACCAGACCGTCACATCACCTGGGCTATGGGCGGGGCCCAACATCAAAACTTCAATCGGGAAATCACCAAACGGCACAATATATTTATCGTCAAACGTCTGGGTCGGGCCTTGGGCAACCGTGCCTGCGGATTTTTCACGATTATACCGCTTCATGTTTTCTAACGCACTGTGGCTGGTTTCAGAAAATTCATGCGCCGCGTCTGTATGCGCCAAAATTGGCACGCCTAATTCCGCCCAGTAATTATTACCCAGCATCGCATGACCTTGGCCGTTTTCATTGATCACCAATTTAACGGGCTGATCGGTCTTTGCCTTGATCTCATCATGCAACGCCTTAGCCAGAATATAGGCCGCACCGCCGTTGATCACCACGACCCCGTCCCCCGTGATGATAAAGCTTAGGTTGTTATTATGCCCCGTGTTTTCATATTTTGGCGGCGCAGTTGCCCCAATCGCCGAAAACACATGCGGGATCACCTCTACAGGTTTCGAATACAGCGGTGATTGCGGGTATTGATCGTCAATCGCATCGCTGGCAAAGCCTGCAACACTAGAGCTAAGCAAAACAGCAAAGGCCAGTTGGGCACATTTAAATCGCATCATATTCTCCCATTTTCAGGGGAAGTTAGCATATAAATTCAAGAAATCGAATATAAAATTCTACAACAGTTATGGCCCCTATTTTTAGGAACAATTGACTCTCGGCCAAAAAGCTATAAGACGCTTTTTTAGATGAACGACAGTATTTCGACTGTCAGGCCGCGCTGGATATTGCGGCATCTTTTAATGCCGCTAACAACGCGAGATATATGACAAAATTCACCGATCTGGGTCTTAGTCCCAAAGTTCTAAAAGCCGTCAACGACGTCGGCTATGAAACACCTACCCCTATTCAGGCCGCCGCCATTCCACATGCCATGCAAGGGCGTGATGTGCTGGGGATTGCCCAAACAGGGACAGGTAAAACTGCCAGCTTCACCTTGCCAATGATCAGTAAGCTGGCACGGGGTCGCGCACGCGCCCGTATGCCACGTTCACTTGTTTTGGCACCGACCCGAGAGTTGGCCGCCCAAGTTGCGCAGAACTTTGAGCTTTATGCCAAATACTGCAAGCTGGACATGGCACTGTTGATTGGTGGCGTGTCGTTCAAAGACCAAGACCGTCTGATTGATCGYGGTGTTGACGTTTTGATTGCCACACCGGGTCGTCTGCTAGACCATTTTGAGCGCGGCAAACTATTGCTGACGGGCATTGAAATTATGGTAGTCGATGAAGCTGACAGAATGCTGGATATGGGTTTTATCCCCGATATCGAGCGTATCTTTAAGCTRACACCGTTTACCMGWCAAACGCTGTTTTTCTCGGCSACAATGGCCCCTGAAATCACACGGATCACGCAAGAGTTTCTATCGAACCCCGAACGTGTAGAGGTTGCGCGTCAAGCGACAACRTCTGCGACGATCACACAAGCCCTTTGCCCYGTCAAAGCCCCGCAYCGTTCTAGCGAAGCCAAGATGAAACGTGCGGTTCTGCGCGCATTAATCGAAGCTGAAAAAGAACGTCTGACCAATGCTATCATCTTTTGTAACCGCAAGGTTGATGTCGATATTGTGATGAAATCACTGAAAAARCACGGCTTTAACGCAGGTGCTATTCATGGTGATCTAGATCAAAGATACCGTATGCAAGTGCTGGACGGGTTCCGTAATGGCGACATTCAATTCATGGTGGCCTCCGATGTTGCCGCGCGTGGACTAGACATTCCAAATGTGAGCCACGTGTTCAACTTTGAYGTGCCMRKCCATKCCGAGGATTAYGTWCACCGSATYGGSCGYACRGSKCGYGCSGGKCGYRAMGGCWRRGCATTCACTTTGTGCTTGCCCCATGAACAAAAGCACATCGATAAAATCGAAGAGTTGGTCAAACATAAGATACCAATCGTCGACACCCCTATTGTGGAGTTCCAAGAGGATCGCAAACCGTATAAATCTAGAAAAGCGGATGCGCCCAAATCGGATAGAAGAGACAAGACAGATCATACGACAAAGTCAAAACCTGCGCCTCAATCTGATACTGCGGCACCTGTTCAGGCACCTGCTTCTGTGCAAAACAAACCACAGAACAATAAGCCACAGAACAAACCACAAAATAATAAGCAGCAGAACAAGCCGCGCCAAAAAGGCGGCAACCATAACAATCGTGTTGTGGGAATGGGCGAGCATGTTCCAACATTCATGATGCGTGATATTCGCACGGGTACATTGGATGGTGAACACGTAACGCCTAAGGCGGATACAGAAACTAAATCCGAAACAGAACCCAAATAGGGTTTTGTTATTGAATTATAAAGCGCCCCACGCTTGGGGCGCTTTATAGACTAGTCCGCGACTAGACGGTTTATCATCACTTGAGATACAGGTTTTTTGCCAATGGCATCACGCACCACACGGTTTACCGTGCGGACAACCAAACGTTCAACTTCATCGTCTTTTTTCAACAAGTTACGCTTGGCTTTACCCAATTCTTTTTCAACAGCGGTTTCAACAAGATCATTCAGCCCTGTCTGGCTTGCAGGCGTATCGGGCAAGCCCATCGCTTCGGCCCAAACGCCAATGACTTCGTTTTCTTCGATGATCACAGACAGTGCCACCACACCGCGCGTCGCCATGCGAATACGTTCTAAAACCACGCCGTCATAGGCACCGATCAATTGTGATCCGTCCAGATACAACCGACCTGTCTCAATCCGCTCAACCACTTTTGGTGTGTCGCCTGTGATGTCCACCATCGTACCATTTGGCACAAGTTCGGTGGCCATACCCTTAGCGCTTGCAATGTCACAATGCTCACGCAGATGACGGTATTCGCCGTGCATCGGGATCAACATTTTCGGCTTTAGAATGTCGTGAATTTCTTCCAAATCAGGACGGTTCGCGTGACCAGAGGCATGGTAAATGCCAGAACTGTCATCGATTACCTGCACMCCCATCGCCGCCAAACTGTTGATAATACGCCCAACAGAAATCTCATTTCCCGGAATGGTTTTAGARGAGAACAAGAAGGTATCRCCTTTTTGCATGGTCAGCCCAAGGTATTTACCCCGTGCCAATTGTGCAGATGCAGCGCGGCCTTCGCCTTGGGAACCCGTCACGATCAACATTAGGTTTTCGCGTGGGATGTCGCCAATATCTTCGAGTTCAATGATCGGCGGGAAATTATCCAGCACCCCTGTTGAATTCGCATAGCCCAGCATTTTTTGCATAGAGCGACCCAAGACACAGACCGAGCGGCCTGCATCAACACCCGCTTGCGCCAGTGTTTTCAGCCGTGCCACGTTGGATGCAAAGGTTGTCGCAACCATCATGCCCGACGCATTTGCGATCAGGTTGGTGATCTCAGCCTTAAGCGTGCTTTCAGAACGGCCCGGTTCAGGCGAAAATACGTTTGTGCTGTCACAAACCAGTGTTTTCACACCTTTTTTGGCAATTTCCGCAAACAACGCAGGGTCATAAGGATCGCCAACAATCGGGGTTTTATCCAGTTTGAAATCGCCAGTATGAACCACACGTCCTGCAGGACTGTCGATAATCAAACCAGCCGCTTCAGGAATAGAGTGCGACAACGGCAAATAAGACACCTTGAAAGGGCCTGCCTCAATTTGCGCAGGATAGGCGTCAGCCACCTGAATGATCCGCGGATCTTGACCGCGATCTTCCATTTTAGCGCGCGCAACGGCGGCTGTGAACGGACGTGCATATACAGGGGCGTTCAATCTTGGGTACAACATACCCAAGGCACCAATATGGTCTTCATGGGCGTGGGTGATAAAAATCGCCTCCAAACGATCCGCACGCGCCTCAATATAGGCAGGGTCGGCCATGATCAAATCGACCCCAGGCGTGCCGTCCATCGCAGGAAAAGTCACGCCAAGGTCAACCAGAATAAAGCGTTCTTTGCCTGCAGGGCCGTAGCCGTACAAATACATATTCATGCCAATCTCGCCTGCACCACCTAGGGGAAGAAAGATCAGTCTATTATTTTTGCTCACTTTAAGCGCTCCGATTTAGGGCTTCGATCAAAACCAAGCCGTGCAAGGTCAAATCATTGTTCAATTCATCAAATAGGGTCGTACCACGTTCAAACAAGGTGGCAAGCCCACCTGTGCCAATGATTTTCATCTCTCGACCATGTTCTTGGCGTATTTTTTTACAAATGCCGTCAATCAGGCCAATATAGCCCCAAAAAACACCCGACTGCATACAAGCAACCGTATTCGTACCGATCACCTTTTCAGGCTTGGTCACATCAATGTGCGGCAACGCGGCGGCGGCCTCATGCAGGGCACGAATCGATAAGTTAACACCGGGCGCGATCACCCCACCAATATAGGCACCATCGTGATCGACCACATCAAAAGTCGTCGCGGTACCAAAATCCACAACGATCAGATCACCGCCATACAGATTGTAAGCCCCGACGGTATTTACCAACCGATCAGCCCCAACCATGACGCCCGCATCAACGCGCACATCAACACCAAGGTTGCAGTCGTTTTTACCCACAACAACAGGGCGGCAATCAAAATAGCGGTCCGATAAAACCCGCAAGTTAAACACAACTTGCGGCACCACAGAGGACACAATCATACGGTCGACTTTGACCTCTAAACCTTTCAGGGCGATCAGGTTCATCAGCCAAACATAATATTCATCCGCCGTACGTTTATGCGCCGTTTCACAGCGCCATTTTGCAATGAATGTTGCACCGTCATGGATGGCAAAAACCGTGTTTGTATTGCCGACATCAACTGCCAAAAGCATGTGCTAGCCTTCCTTAAAAAATATTTCTGCCGCCGTGATATGCCGCAAACCGTTGCTTGTATGTAATACGAGTGCGCCCGTGTCGTCCACTGTCTCAAACCGACCCGTCACCGTCTCTTTGGGCATACGCGCTGTAATCTGGTCACCCAAACGTGTGGCATGTGCTAACCAATCACGACGAATGGCGGCAAAACCAGCGGTTTTGAATTGCGTGTCGCGCAGGGAAAATTGTGCGGCTAATACATCCAGAAAAGCCTCAGCTTTGATATCAATATCCGCATCCCCCACCAACGACTTAGGCGGCGTTGCTGTGGCTTCTAACGCGGCACCACGGGGGGCATGTGCCAAATTCACACCAATCCCAATCATCATATGGCTCGGCCCCTTACCCGCAGTTTCCAACAAGATACCTGCGACCTTGCCGCCTTGCAGCAACACGTCATTTGGCCATTTCAAGGAAACATCAGCAGGCTTTACACCGACGGCGACAAAAGCATCGCGAAGGCTGAGCGCCGCCACAAAGCTGTATAAAGCCGCATCTTTCAGGGGGATTGTCAGCGGCATCAACAGCGTTGCGGCAAAGTTGCCCGTCTTGGTTGACCATGCCCGCCCGCGCCGACCAACACCTGCAGTTTGCGCGTTTGCAAGGATCCACAAACACCCTGCGGTGGTTGCAACCCTGCGGTTGGCTTCTAGGTTTGTGCTGTCAATTTGGTCAAAAATGACCCGATCATATCCGTCGGGCCATTTTGTCATTATTTAAGCAGAGCTTCAGCAGCAGAGGCCGCATAGCCCTCGATGCCAAACAAGTTGATGATACCAAACACCATGATCGCCGCAGAACCCATCAAGACCGCATAATGCAAAGCGGGCATTTTACCCGTAAGCGGTTCAACTTCACTGCCGAAATACATGTAGTAAATGATCCGTAGATAATAGAACGCACCGATCACAGAGGCGATCACACCCGCAATGGCCAACCAGGCCATATCAGCTTCAATCGCGGCTTTGAGGACATAAAACTTACCAAAGAAGCCGACCATCGGCGGGATGCCCGCAAGTGAGAACATCAAGACGGCCAAGGCCGCCGCCCGTGCAGGTTCAACGGTAGAATATTGGTTTAGCGCCCGAATATCCGTCACCGCGCGACCGTCACGTTCCATATTCAAGATAAACGCAAATGTGCCGATGTTCATCACAATATAGATCGCCATATAGATCAACAAAGCTTGCACACCGCCCTCGGTACCCGCCGCCAAGCCCATTAAGGCAAAGCCCATATGAGCGATCGATGAATAGGCCATCAAACGTTTGATATTGGTCTGCCCAATCGCGGCAATCGCGCCTAGGAACATCGATGTCACTGACAAGAATGCAATGATTTGCGTCCAATCCGCCTGCGCCTCTGGAAAGGCATCATGCATCACACGGGCGAATAAACACGCCGCCGCCACTTTGGGTGCGGTGGCAAAAAACGCGGTTACTGGTGTGGGGGATCCTTCATAAACGTCGGGTGTCCACATGTGGAAAGGTGCGGCAGATACTTTGAACGCCATGCCTGCACACATAAACACAAGGCCGAAAATCATGCCCAGTCCCAAACCGTTGCCGTCAATTGTCGAGGCAATACCTGAAAATACAGTTGTACCAGAAAAGCCGTAGATCAATGAGGCACCGTAGAGCAACAACCCTGATGATAACGCACCAAGGACGAAATATTTCAAGCCCGCCTCGGTTGATTTCAAGCTGTCCCGACGAAAGGCTGCAATCACATAAAGTGCCAAAGATTGCAATTCTAGCCCCATATAAAGCGCCATCAAATCGCCTGCCGATACCATCATCATCATGCCAACCGTCGCCAGTGCAATCAAAATCGGGTATTCAAATTTCAACAGATTATTCTTTTCCAAATAGTCTTTGGACATCAAAATAATCACAGCGCCTGAAATCAACATCAGGGATTTTGCGTAACGGGCAAAACCGTCATCGACAAAAGCACCGTTAAACGCTGTACGCGATCCATCAGGTGCCAAAATCATCGCAACACCCAAGCCAGTCATCACAACAGCCGTCGCCCAAAAAACCGCATTGGCGCGATCGTCTTTGCCAAAATACACCGCGAACAGCAACGCCGCCATGGAAAAGCCCGCCAAAATCAGTTCAGGAAGAACCGTATTTAGATCTGTGCCAATCATATCAATGCGCCTTTATTTCTACAGGTGCCGCAGAAGCAGTACCCATAACAGCCTCTTGGGCTGATGTTACATTTTCCACGAGCGCAGTCACTGACGGCCCGATGATATCTAGAACCAACGCAGGGTATATCCCTAGCAAAATGGTCATAATAATCAGCGGCGCCATCATAAGACGTTCGCGCGTATCCATATCCGTGATCGTCTTCAAGCTTTCCTTAATCAGATCGCCAAACACAACGCGGCGGTACAACCACAACGCATAGCCCGCAGATAAGATCACACCCGTTGTTGCCCCAAAGGCAATCCATGTGTTGGCTTTGAATGCACCCGCCAAAGTCAGGAACTCGCCGACAAAGCCAGAGGTTCCAGGCAGGCCGACATTGGCCATGGTGAACAGCATGAACACCAGCGCATAGACAGGCATCCGAATGACCAAGCCGCCGTAAGCATCAATATCG
>NVSA01000094.1 GCA_002401045.1 Paracoccaceae bacterium | reverse complement strand
AGGCTGCGGCAAAGGCCGCCGCCCCCGTCCGTGGCTTTGCTGACGCTTTGCGCCGTGCGGTCAACGCGGGCCGTCACGGCCTGATCGCAGAAGTCAAAAAAGCCTCCCCCTCCAAGGGTTTGATCCGTCCCGATTTCAATCCCCCCGCATTGGCTGAGGCTTACCAAACAGGCGGGGCAACTTGTCTGTCTGTGCTGACGGATACGCCGTCGTTTCAAGGCGCACCAGAGTTCTTGATCCAAGCCCGTGCGGCCTGTGATCTRCCWGCYYTGCGCAARGATTTCATGTATGACACCTACCAGATCGCCCAAGCCCGCGCTTGGGGGGCCGATTGTATTTTGATCATCATGGCCAGCGTCGGCGACGGTCAAGCCAATGAACTAGAAGCCTGCGCCCATGAATGGGGCATGGATGTTCTGGTTGAGGTGCATGACGGCGCTGAATTAGACCGCGCATTRGCSCTGTCTTCGCCGCTKTTGGGCATCAAYAAYCGTAAYCTWAARACYTTTGAGGTSACGCTGGATACCACCCGCGATCTATCTCGCAATGTGCCTAACGACAAACATATGATCACCGAAAGCGGTATTTTCACCCCTGACGACATGGCACAAATGGCCGCCGTTGGGGCGCGGTCATTCCTGATCGGCGAAAGCCTGATGCGCCAAGATGATGTCGCGGGGGCAACCAAAGCTCTACTGGCAAATCCTGTGCTGACATCATGACGGGTAAGCTAACCCATTTTGATGCCTCTGGTGCCGCCCAAATGGTGGATGTGTCTGCCAAAGACATCACCCACCGTACTGCAACGGCAAAGGGTCATGTGGTGATGGCAGCTGAAACTTTGGCGATGATTGCCAAAGGAACGGCGAAAAAAGGCGATGTTTTGGGCGTGGCACGCCTTGCAGGGATTATGGCGGCGAAAAAAACTGCTGATTTGATCCCGCTATGTCATCCCCTGCCCCTGACCAAAGTCACCGTTGATCTATCGGTCAATGACGCAAACAGTGCCGTTGATATTGAAGCAACCGTGAAAACCACAGGTCAAACAGGCGTCGAGATGGAGGCGCTAACAGCCGTCAACATCGCCGCCCTGACGGTCTATGATATGGTCAAAGCCGTCGACAAAGACATGCGCATCACCGATATACGTGTGACGTTCAAAGACGGCGGTAAATCTGGACACTATGAGGCACCATGATGGAAACAGGACGATCCATACAATTATTTTTTGTAAATGGAAAACCAGACGGTATATTAATAGCAAATTTTTTCAATTGGACGGGTCATATTTTACGAACACCTCGTCTTGAACTATCCACAGCTCTTGCACGGAATGAAGCACAGTTTTCGGGTGTCTATATTCTCATTGGGCAAAATGATGGGGTCACAACAACCTATATTGGTGAGAGCGACAATATCAGGGAACGTATAAAGTCACATGATGCGAAAAAAGACTGGTGGGACACGGCTGTTTTAATCACCTCTGAATCTGATGCGCTAAACAAAGCACATATTCGTTTTTTAGAATCAAAGCTCATTCAAACAGCAAAAATTGCAGGTAATTGCGTTTTAGATAACGCGACAACTCCAAATCTAATTCCGCTAAATGCGGCTGAAACGTCAGATATGAATATCTTTTTGGAAAATATTCTATTTGCCTTACCCACAATTGGAATTGATGTTTTTCAGAATAACAAACGAACAGAAAATGAAACAATAACACCGACGGCACGGCCCTCCGATGTATTCGAATTATACATGCCAAAATATAATATTCGCGCTAAAGCACAACAAATAGATGGTGAGTTTATTGTTTTGAAAGGTTCAGAAGCACATGCTTCATGGCGTGGTAGTTCCGATCACAACTACCGAAAGCTTCACGCAGATCTTGTTCGTCGTGGAATTATTATTCCAAAAGGAGAATTTGCAACCTTTACAGAGAACTATGCTTTCAGCAGCCCAAGTGCCGCTGCCGCTATGGTAACAGGCAGAGCCGCAAATGGGCGCACAGAATGGAAAACAGCTGACACTAAAGTTTCATTTGGTGATTGGTCAGATGCAAAACTAAAGAGCGAGTTGAGCGAAACTCTTAATGATTAGCGTTGCCCAAGCCTTGGCGCAGGTCTTTGATCTGCTTGAACCGCTGGGTACGGAAACGATTTCCCTTGAACAGGCGATGGGTCGCGTCTTGGCACAAGATGCTGTCGCCAGCCATAATCAGCCGCCCTTTGCCAGCTCTGCCATGGATGGCTATGCCCTTGTCAGCAGTGATGCGCTGGCAGGAAATTCCCTGACAGTGATCGGTGAAAGTGCGGCGGGGTCTCGGTTTGACGGGGCAATCGAAGCAGGCCAATGCGTGCGAATATTCACAGGTGCGCCTGTCCCCACAGGTGCCAATAAAATCCTGATCCAAGAAGATTGCATCCGTTCAGGCAACACAATCACGATCAGCCAAAATATAGATACGGCGGCTTATATCCGTCCTAAGGGCACTGATTTTAGCAAGGGCGCAACAATTCCTGCGCCCAGAACCTTGACGCCAAATGACATTACCCTGCTGGCGGCGATGAATATCGGCAGGCTTACCGTGACCCGTAAACCTGTGATTGCACTGGTGGCCACGGGCGATGAATTGGTCATGCCAAACACGCCTTTGGGGCCAGACCAGATTGTCAGTTCAAATAATTTCGGCCTGAAAGCCCTGATTGAAAGTCACGGCGGCATTGCCCGCCTGATGCCGCTTGCGCGCGATGATGAAGCGGTTCTGCGAAGCGTGCTAAACATGTGCCTTAAGGTTGATCTGATTATCACCTTGGGCGGTGCCTCTGTCGGCGATCATGATTTGATGGGTAAGATGATCCAGTCAGGCGAAATGGACAGTAGTTTTTACAAGGTCGCTATGCGTCCAGGTAAGCCACTACTGGCGGGGCGCTATAAAGGCGTGCCGCTGATCGGCCTGCCAGGCAACCCCGTCAGCGCTATGGTGTGTGGTCATGTGTTTATCAGACCTGCGATCAATGCGCTGTTGGGCTTGGATAAAACCGCGCTTGAAACCCTGCCCTATACCCTATCCCATGATCTAGGCGCGAATGGTGCGCGGGCGCATTATATGCGGGCTGTGGTGACGGGCGCATCATGTCAGGTGTTTGATCGCCAAGACAGCGCGTTGTTATCCGTGCTGGCACAATCCAATGCTTTGATGGTTCGCCCGCCCCATGATCCAGCCAAAAGCTCAGGCGATTTAGTCGATGTTATCCTGCTTTAGGGGACATGGGCTGACACCCTACTCTGCTTAAGGTATAACGCTTGACACAAAAGGGGAACACTTGTAGAACCAAGAAGAACAATACAGATACATTCCATGACAGGAGGGGTTGATGCTTACAAGAAAACAACTAGATTTACTGGAATTCATTCACCAACGCGTGCAAAAAGAGGGTATTCCCCCGTCCTTTGATGAAATGAAAGAAGCCCTTAATTTAAGGTCTAAATCTGGCATTCATCGCTTGATCACAGCCCTTGAAGAACGCGGATTTATTCGCCGTTTGCCACACCGTGCCCGAGCGCTTGAAATCATCCGCCTGCCTGAAAGCATGGAACCCGCTGGTTTTAATCCGCGGGTGATCGAAGGCAGCGCACCGCCACCTGCCCCACGCCAATCTATGCCTGTTGAAAACAACAGCTCGATGCAATTGCCCGTCATGGGCCGCATCGCGGCGGGTACACCGATTGAAGCCATTCAAACCATGTCACATAATGTGTCGGTTCCCAACGAGATGCTCAGCAAAGGCGGCAAGCATTACGCGCTGGAAGTTAAGGGCGACAGTATGATTGATGCAGGCATTAACGATGGCGACATCGTAGTGATCCATGAACAATCAGACGCGCAAAACGGGGAAATTGTTGTGGCTTTGGTCGAAGATCAAGAAGCAACCTTGAAACGCTTGCGCAAACGCGGATCAGCCATTGCGCTGGAAGCGGCCAACCCTGCTTATGAGACACGGGTCTACCGCGACGATCAAGTTAAGGTTCAAGGGCGTTTGGTCGGTCTTATCCGTACCTATTAATTTTTGCGCCCATCCCGCCTTTTAGGCTTTGGGCGTAACCACCAAGAATTCCAAATCCGCGCGCCAGTGACTTGTCGCGCGGATTTAATTTTGGGGCCTTGTGCATCAATATCAATGGAAATTGCGCCGTTTATACGTAAGAAATCCGATGTAATATGAAAGCAATTGGCAAGGCTGTCCTCTTTCCAATTCGGGCTGATCAGCACATCTGATGTATCGCATAAATCGCGCAAAACCTGCGGGTCGGTTTTTTTCGGCCAAACATAGCTGATCTGCGTATTTCCTTGCTTAAATTGATAGTTGTCATAGCTTTCAGACCACCGCGCAAAAGCTTGTTTTTGTGTCCCTAAATCCCCATCATTCTCCAACCAGACCCTTGCGGCAAAGCCTGATCCTTTGGTACGGTTCAACGCGCGTTTTGCACTGTTCATCACCCCAATCATACGCCCCGTATCCGATATCAAAACATCAGGACGCTTGGCCTGTGTCCAAATCCCGAATGCAACAATAACACAGCCCGCCCCGATCCATTTCAGCCGCCCGCGCCAAAGGATCAAAATCACAGCGCCCAAGCTGATCATTGGCAACATCATCCCTGCCCCTGATACAATGGCGCGGCTAGAACGGGGCAGGTTTGCAACGAAATCTGCCACGCCGAGAATCCATGCAATGCCTTGGCCCATGATCCAAAACGGCAAAGCCTCTAACCCGACCAGCGACAAAATCCCCGCCGCCACGGCACTGGGCATCACGATGGTTCCCATCACCGGAACGGACAACAGATTTGCCAACAGGCCGTATTGGGAAAACTGGTTAAAATGATAGGCCGAAAACGGCGCGGTTGCCGCCCCTGCGATGAACGACGACATCACCAAGGCAATGATGGGCTGCAACACGCGAAAGGTGCCAAATTGCAAAATCTGCCAGTGACGTTGATTTTTCAAAAACTCAAAACTGGCAACCAAGGCAGTTGTCGCGGCAAAGGACATCTGAAAACCTGCTTGGGTCAGGCTTTCAGGACGCAAGATCAGCAAAATCGTGGCGGCAATCGCAATGGCACGCAGGGTTAAGGCGGGTCGGTTCAGCAACACCCCGACCAGCATCACACCGACCATGATAAACGCGCGCTCGGTGGCAATCGCGCCGCCTGAAATCTGCAAATAGCTGACCCCTGCGACCAAAGCACAAATCGCGCCTATTTTCTTTAGCGGCAAATAAAGCGCACAAAAGGGTATCAAGGCCAGACCGTAGCGGATCAGGGCAAAGATAAACCCGACCAATAATCCCATGTGCAGGCCTGATATCGCCAAGAGATGCGCCAAATTGGAACGCCGCAGATTGGTCAAGATTGCAGGATCGATCTGCGCCCGATCACCCGTGACAATCGCGGCGGCAAAAGCACCTTTTTGGTCGGGAATTTTGCGTTGAATATAGGTTGATATACGCACCCGTAAATCGAACAGGCGCAGGGCGTAGCTGTTCAAATCAGACGCCGCGATTAAAATCACAGGCTTGCGCGTATAGCCCACCGCGCCCAATTGTAAAAACCAAGCGTGACGCTGAAAGTCAAAGCCGCCAGGCTCGGCAGGCCCAAAGGGCGGAGATACCGACCCTGTAGTGCGAATGATTGCCCCTGGTTTTAGATGCTCAAGACCCGCTTCACTGTGGAAAGATAACCGCACAAATTTCGGCGTGCGCGGGGCTGATATTTTGCCCAGTTTCGGATCGGCGAGGATCACACGTAATTTATTACTGGCAGATCGGTCAATGGCCACCACGCGCCCTTCAATAGTGCCGTAATATCGCCATCCCAAGACAGGCGCGGCAATGGTGTGACTGCGTAGCATGGCCAAGATGAAGCCAACCGCGATCAGGGCAACGGCGCGCCAGAGTATCCCGACGGCTTGCGATCTGTGCGCGTAAGATTTCCAAAAAATTAAGATGACAGGAAGTGCAAAGACGCTGATCCAACCGCGTTGGGGCTCAAACCGCAATTGAAAATAAAGCGCGATGCCGATGGACAGGCACACAGGTATCCACAGCAGTAAGCGCCCCCGTTGCGAATTTAGGGCGTCTTTTACAATCTGATACGCCACGTCTCTTGCCCTTCCCCGACCAAATGCCTAAACACATGCAACACTATCTTTACAGACGTTTTTAAAAGGTTAATGCACATGCGCGTTGTCACACGTTTTGCACCCTCTCCAACGGGGTATTTACACATTGGCGGTGCGCGCACTGCGCTTTTTAACTGGCTTTTTGCCCGTGCAAATGGCGGCACATTTTTGATGCGCATCGAAGATACGGATATTGCCCGCTCAACCCAAGCCGCAACGGATGCGATTTATGACGGCATGCGCTGGTTGGGGCTAGATTGGGACGGCGATGCGGTCAGTCAGATGGCAAACCGCGCGCGCCACGCGCAAGTAGCCGAGGAATTATTAGAGGCAGGCCATGCCTATAAATGTTTTGCCACCAAGGCCGATATTGAAGCATGGCGCGAAACACCTGCTGGTAAACACGGTGCATTTCAAAGCCCTTGGCGTGATGTGGCAGCCGCTGATTATCCAGATGCGCCTTATGCCGTGCGCCTAAAAGCGCCGCGTGAAGGTGTGTTAGAAATCCAAGACGAAGTGCAGGGTAAGGTGAGCTGGAAAAACAACAGCTTTGACGACATGATCTTGTTACGTTCAGACGGTAATCCGACCTACATGTTAGCAGTTGTTGTAGATGACCATGACATGGGCGTGACCCATATTATTCGCGGCGACGATCACTTGATCAACGCAGGGCGTCAAACGCTGATTTACCGTGCGATGAATTGGGCGATCCCTGTGTTTGCGCATATTCCGCTCATTTTTGGCGAAGACGGCAAAAAACTGTCGAAACGTCACGGGGCGACGGGTGCGCAGGAATACCGCGAAATGGGCTATTTAGCCGAAGCGATGCGTAATTATTTGGCCCGTCTGGGCTGGAGCCACGGCGATGATGAGCTGTTCACCACAAAACAGGCCATTGAGTGGTTCGACTTGGGCGGCATTAACAAAGCTCCTGCTCGGTTTGATTTCAAAAAACTTGATAACGTGTGTAAACACCATATTGAGACCTGCGATGATGCGGTCTTAATGGACGGGATTAAATCTTTTGTGCAAGCCAGCGACGATTATAATCTGGATGCGACCGATTTAGAAAAAATCCAATCGGTTTTGCCTGTGGTGCGTGAACGATCCAAAAAACTATCTGATCTGATCGACAAATCACGTTTCATTTTGGCACAGCGTCCGCTTAAATTTGATGCCTGCGACGATAAAGCTCTCAATTCTGTATGCGATGGTATACTAATTAGATTGACCCCGCGTATCGCAGCCGTTACAAGCTGGACAAAGGAATTACTAGAAGCCGAGTTTCGCGATTTCGCGCAGGCTGAAGGTCTTGGTTTAGGAAAAATAGCGCAACCCATGAAGGTTGTGCTTTCTGGAACCACAAAGTCACCATCCACATTTGATATGATGGTGGCACTAGGGAGAGACGAAACACTTGCGCGCATGGAGGATGTTGCGGCGAATGTTTGAACCGATAATATCGGGAAAACTCTYAAATACAGGCACTTTGCCGCTCGGACAGGATTGTACTTTGTCCGAAATGAATTACACTGGGCAAACACCCGAAATTGGATGAGGATCACATGACAGAAGACAAACGCACCGCAACACTGACGATCGATGGTAAATCATTTGAATTACCAATTTATTCACCAACTGCGGGGCCTGATGTCATTGATATCCGTCGCTTGTATGCCGACGCGGGTGTTTTCACCTATGACCCTGGCTTTACGTCTACTGCATCTTGCGACTCGACCATCACCTTTATTGATGGTGACAAAGGCGAATTATTGTACCGTGGTTACCCAATTGACCAGCTGGCGGACAGTTCAAACTACATCGAAGTTTGCTACATTCTGCTCTACGGTGAATTGCCAACCGCCACTGAACTGACTGATTTTGAAGATAAAATCACCCGTCACACGATGGTGCATGACCAAATGCAAATGTTGTTTCATGGATTTCGGCGTGATGCACACCCAATGGCAATCATGTGTGGTGTTGTGGGCGCGATGTCTGCATTCTACCATGACAGCACAGATATTTCATACCCGAAACAACGTGAAATTGCCTCTATTCGCATGATTGCGAAAATCCCGACGATTGCGGCGATGGCCTATAAATATTC
>NVSA01000093.1 GCA_002401045.1 Paracoccaceae bacterium | reverse complement strand
GATCCGCCGCAGGCGCGCCGCTACTGGCAAATGATCCCCATTTAGGGCTGACAGCCCCGTCGATGTGGATGTTGGCACGGATGGAATTTCAGCACGGCGGCGTTATTGGTGCCACCATTCCTGGTCTGCCAATGATCCTATCTGGGCGCTCAAATGACTTGGCGTGGGGGGTGACCAGTTCCTACATGGATACGCTGGACGTCTATATCGAGCAGCTAAATCCAGACAATGCCAGCCAGTATTTGACCCCAAACGGCTATCAAGATTTTAAAACAAAATCGGTGATTTTAGAGATCAAAGACCAMCCCGCGCGCACCATTGATCTGCGGGCCACCCAAAACGGCCCCGTGATCCCGCCGAGCGTCTATTCCTTGGGCGATATCACCCCTGAAGGTCATGTTGCATCGATCCGTTGGGCGGCGTTGGAACCCAACGACCAAACCATGACGGCGGCAATAGAATTGATGCGGGCAAAATCAATCGCCCAAGCGCGCATTGCGGCACGTAAATATCATTCTCCCAGCCAAAACCTGACCTTGGCGGACAAGCACGGCATTGCCCTGCAAACCTTGGGTCGGATGCCCAGACGCAACCCGAACCACACCAGCAAGGGGCGCATTCCGTCACGCGGCTGGTTGGTGCAAAATCGCTGGCAAGGCTACTTTGATTTTTCTGCCAACCCTTATGTGCAAAACCCTGTAAGCGGCATTGTTGCCAATACCAACAACAAACTGACCGATGCGCCATTCCCCAATCATGTCAGCTACTTATGGGGCGACACGCAACGGATTAACCGCTTAAACAAACTGCTCAACACCCGCAAAGTCCACACACTTGATAGCTTTATTGAGACCCAAAACGACACGGTTTCATTCACCGCACGGTCTTTATTGCCCTTGATTGCTAAGGATTTATGGTTCGTCAACAACGCCGCCCCCATAGGATCAAAAGAATATTTAGCACAAACAGCACTAGAGCTTTTGGCCAATTGGAACGGCGAGATGGATCAACATCTGCCCGAACCACTGATCTTTGCCGCATGGGTGCGCAACTTACAAAAACGCCTCGCCTCTGACGAATTAGGCCCGTTAATTTCCAAGTTTTCCCGCACAAACCCCGTGTTCATCGAACGGGTCTTTCGCAATATCGACGGGGCTGGACAATGGTGCGATATCAAACAATCGTCCCGTATTGAAACCTGCCCAGACATCGCCCGTGTCGCCCTAAATGACGCATTATTTGAACTGACCGCGCAATACGGCCCGCGCATCAATAGCTGGCGTTGGGGCCAAGCCCACCAAGCCCATCAAGACCACGAAGTCTTGGGCAAAGTGGCCGTGCTAAACTGGTTCACCAATATTCGCCAAGACACAGGCGGCGGCGATAACACCATCCAGCGCGCCCGCACCCGTGGCACAGGCGACACGCCTTATGCAAATGTCCATGCCGCAGGATTTCGATCTGTGATTGATTTTGCCGATCTCGACAGCTCGGTCTATATCATCTCGACGGGCCAATCAGGCCACCCGTTTTCACGCCACTATGACGACCTGGCCCAGCTTTGGCGCCGTGGTGAATACATCCCGATGTCATTGGATCCAGAACTGGCACGCGGCGGGGCTGTGGGCATCACCACACTCACCCCCAAAGCGCCTTAAACCGTCTCGAATTGTGCCGCTAATTTAGCCGACCACGTCACCGTGACCAAAAAACCAAGATCATTTGGTTCTTCGCTATCAACGAGGTTATGCGAAAACAACCACGCACGCCGCTTGCCTTCGGAATATGCTAACTGAATGGTTTCCGTGCGACTAGGCTCGGTCAGTGCGTCATCAATCGCTTGCATCAAGCGATCAATTCCCGCCCCTGTTACCGCCGAAGTCACTTCGATTTTGTCACTACGATCCGCAATATTTAACAACGCCTCTTGGGCATCTTGATCCACCGCGTCGATCTTGTTCCAAACTTCCAACATGTCCTCTTGGGCGGGTTCTTCAATGCCCAGTTTGGTCAAAATATCCATCACATCTTGCGACTGTGTTTCGGTCTCAGGATGGGCAATATCGCGGACATGCAAAATCAGATCAGCGTCGAGAACTTCTTCCAAAGTCGCCCGAAACGCGGCCACCAATTGGGTCGGTAATTCGGAAATAAATCCAACCGTATCGGACAGGATAATATCACGCCCCGTGGGCAAGGTTACCGCCCGCATGGTCGGGTCTAGCGTGGCGAAAAGCATGTCTTTTGCCATCACAGATGCACCCGTTATGTAATTGAAAATCGTCGATTTTCCCGCGTTGGTATAGCCCACCAAAGCCACGATTGGGTACGGTATTTTTTTACGTGCAGAACGGTGCAAAGCACGGGTTTTCACCACCTTGCTCAGCTGACGTTTCAGGCGCACAATCGCATCATCAATCGCACGGCGGTCAGACTCAATTTGCGTCTCACCTGAACCACCGACAAAACTTAGCCCACCGCGTTGGCGCTCAAGATGGGTCCAACTGCGTACAAGGCGGGTTTTTTCATAGGAAAGTGACGCCAGATCCACCTGCAACACACCCTCGCGCGTCGCCGCACGGTTGGCAAAAATCTCTAGGATCAGGCCTGTGCGATCCAGAACTTTAACTTCCCAAGTCTTTTCCAAATTCCGTTGCTGAATGGGCGAGACAACACCGTCAATAATCACCAGACCAATTTCATTGGCTTTAACCAACGCGCTAATTTCTTCGACCTTGCCCTTGCCAAATAACAGCCCCGCTTGGACTTTTTTTAACGGCACAACGATTTGCTCAATAACTTCGAGTTCTAAGGCATGTGCCAAGGATACAGMTKSWKCAAGTGAATGTTCAGCAGTGCGGCGTTTGGTGTGCGAATGGATATTCGGATGCAGAACACAAACGCGCGTCTCTGAGGCGCCTATTCTCCGTCTCCATCATAAAGTACAACAGGGCTTGCAGGCATAATCGTTGATACCGCATGTTTATAGACCAGTTGTGATTGACCATCACGGCGTAGCAAAATGCAAAAGTTGTCAAACCAAGTGATAACACCTTGAAGTTTCACGCCATTGATCAAAAAGACAGTTACAGAGTTTTTCTCTTTGCGAACGTTATTTAGAAATGCGTCCTGCAAGTTTTGTTTATCGGCAGCCATTTTTCCAGCTTTCATTATTGGCCCACATTTGCGCAGGCAGAATTATTATTAAGGTGCAGRTAATAGGATAATTATCTGATTATCCAGCCCGAAAGCCTGATTTAGGACATGATAAAGTTGAAACTGTGGTTTTAGCGCCAGTAATTACGATTTAGCAGTGCAATCACGGCCACAGTTTCCATCCGACCCAGAATCATTGCAAAGCATAAAATAGCCTTGGCGCTGTCGCTCAGTTGCGCATAGCTTGCCCCGCTCTCAATCGAAATCCCCACCAACGGCCCCGTTGTGCTTAATGCGGCCACCCCAAAGGCCAGCCCTTCGACAAAACTTAGCCCCGTCAAAGACAGCGCCAACATGATCACGGCGAGTGAAATCAAAAACATCATCAAAAACAGCCATGCCACAAACGCCCCTTCACGGCGAATACTGCGGCCTTTTTCACCCGCCCCGCCAACCGAATTAGGAAAGCTCAAACGGTCCATTTCGCGTAGCCCGTGTTTATASAGCGCATAGACCCGTAGCAGTTTCACCCCGCCCGCAGTCGTCGCAATCCCGCCGCCCATCGTCGCCAGCCCAATAAAAATCAACCCTGGTGTTTTCAGCCCCGACCAGCTTTGCGCYGTTTCCCAAACATGGCTCTCAAAACCCGTRGTGGTCAGAAACGACAAAACCGTAAACACACTMCCCCACAGTGACGCCAACGCGGTCATGAAATCCGCCGTCCCGTCCAAGGCCAGCGCACCCGTCCAATGTCGGATAAACAACAACAGGGGAATGATCGTGATGCACAGCAGGGCTTGGGTGATTTCTTTGTCCTGCTTGATCAATTTCCAATTATCATGTTCCCCGCTCGGCAAAAATGTGTTGCGCGATACGGCAAAAAACAAAAACAGAAACATAATGAATTCACCGCGCATACCAGAGGTCGCATTTTCCAGCCCGCCAATCGGTGAAATGCCACTTGTCGACATCACCGACATGGCGTGACTGACGCCCACCAAGACCCGATCCCCCGTCATAATCAGCGCCACGGCCAAGACAGCTGTCAGTGCCAGATAAATCGGAAAAATCTGRTACGCATAACGGTTTAGCCGCTCGCTCACYTCTGCYTTRTGCATTTGCGACAGGGCTGTTTTGCGGTGTCGCTGCAAGGCGTAAATCTCAAATCCGCCCAAATTAAGCGGCGCAAAGATCGCCAAGGCCACCACCAAAATCATAAAACCACCCAGCCAGCCCACCACAGCACGCCATAAATGCAGCGGTTCTGCCAAGGCCGATGGATCATCAAACAGCGTCGCCCCTGTGGTTGTCAGGCTCGAAAGCATCTCAAAGTAAGCTTGGAAAAACGTAATAGACTTAACCAATTGTGCAAAAGGCAACGCCAGTAAAATCGGCAATAATGCATAGGCAACAAACATTGTTAAAAGATGCTTATTCGCCGTGATATCCGTCCTTCGACTGCTCGATGCAATGGCGATAATCGTTGTGATAATCGCCGAAAAAGCCGCGTAATAAAAGAACGTCCGCGCGATCAACCAGTCCTCTAGCCGAATGGCATGTAGCATCGGGATCAACATCGCCACACAAGACAACCCCATCAAGACAACAAAAAAGGGAACGGTGGATAATGCGCGCATTTCTAAAAGAAATCGATTTGAACTTGGAAAAGATTTTCAACCTTTTCAACATCTTGCGCCAAGCAAAAGATCACAACCGTGTCGCCATCTTCAACCTTGGTATCCCCAACGGGGCACATCACAACGCCCGATTTTTCAATCGCGCCCAGCTTGGCACCCACAGGAAAATCAATATCACGCACCCGCATCCCTGCAATCGGCGAGCTGTCTAAAACTTGCGCCTCAATCACCTCGGCCTCAGCGTCGCCGATGGAATAGACCTCTTTCACCCGACCGTGGCGGATGTGGCGTAAAATTGACGATACTGTCGTCGCACGCGGATTGATAAACGCATCAATCCCAAGCGGGTCTTTTAGCTCGGTTAATGTCGGGTCATTCACCAAGGCCACCGTCATTGGAACCCCTGCCGATTTTGCCCGCGTACAGCTGAGCAAATTAGTCTTATCATCATCTGTCAGCGCCAAAATCGCATCGGCTTGGGCGATATTTGCCTCTTCCAACAGCTCCATATCCAAGCCGTCACCATGCAAAACAATCGTGCGCGTCAAGGCATCTGCCGCCAATTCTGCACGTTCACGGTTTTTCTCAATAATCTTGGCGCGAATACGGTCGCCGCCTTGCTCTAACGATATAGCAACCTTCAGGCCAACATTACCGCCGCCCAAAATAATGATACGTTCACGTTTTTTAACCGACTTGCCAAAAATCTCTAACGTGCGCTGTACATCTTCTTGTACACAACACACATAAATCTGATCGTTGGCATAGAGCTGATCCTCACGACTTGGCGCAAAGAGTTTGCCCTTACGGCGCACCCCAACAACCACCGCGCGCAGGGTTGAAAACAACTCGGTCAACTGGCGCAAAGACGTGTTCAGCGCGGGGCAATCTTCATCCAGCTCAATCCCGATTAACTGGGCTTTGCCATCCAAAAACGGCTCTGTGTCAAAGGTTGAGGGCGATGCCAATTGTTGCAAAGCCGTCTTCGCCACCTCAATTTCAGGTGAAATAACCACATCAATGGGCAAATGATCGCGCTGATAGAGATCTGAATAAATCACATCTAAATAGGATTGCGCCCGCAGGCGGGCAATTTTGCGTGGCACAGAAAATACCGAATGGGCAACCTGACAGGTCACCATATTTACCTCATCGGAAAACGTCGCGGCGATAATCATATCCGCGTCATCCGYCCCCGCCGCTTTCAACACAGACGGATAAGATGCAAACCCCGTCACGCCGCTTACATCCAGCGTATCRGTTGCACGGGCCACAAGTTCAGCATTGTTATCAACAATCGTGACATCGTTTCGTTCAGACGAAAGATGGCGGGCAATTTGCCAACCGACCTGCCCCGCACCACAAATAATGACCTTCATCGTGTCAGTCCTTTGATCTTCGCGCAGATGCGCCGCTCATTGGGATTAGTGACAAATTCACCCMGCAGGGTCAATCATAAACGCCTTAATCTTGCGCACCAGCCCCGTCAATTTCAGCAACCCGCGCCCCAGATTTATTGGTGGTGATCACATTAAGAGACTTTAACTTACGGTGCAACGCAGACCGTTCCATCCCGACRAAATTAGCGGTTTTGGAAATATTRCCGCCAAAYCGGTTGATCTGAGCCATCAAATAATCCCGCTCGAACATCTCTCGCGCTTCACGYAGCGGCAACATTGCAAAAGACTTTTGCCCTGTCGTCCCTTCYTCTTGTTCYTGAACYGTATTGGGCAGATCAGAGGGTTCAATATCACCGCTATCAGAGCCCAAAATCAAARCCCGCTCAATCACATTGCGCAGCTGGCGCACGTTGCCGGGCCAATCCATGGTTTGTAACAGCGCCGATGTATCGGTCGATAATTTGCGCAATGGCAAACCTTGGGTTTTATGGAAATGCTCAATGAAATGCGCCGCAATCAGGGGAATATCTTCACGGCGGTCTTCCAGAGACGGCACCTCAATGGGCACCACGYTCAGGCGGTGATACAGCTCTTCACGAAACCGCCCTGCCGCAATTTCGGCCTGCAAATTYTTATTGGTCGCCGAAACCACCCGCATGTCCACACGCACCTTATCGGTGCCGCCAACACGGGTRAATTGTTGCTCAACCAGAACCCGTAGGATTTTGGATTGCGTGCCCAACGGCATATCGGCAATCTCGTCAAAGAACACAAACCCGCCGTGCGCTTGTTCCAACAGCCCTGGTTCATGGCCACGCTCAGCACTTTCACAACCAAACAGCACCTCTTCCATCCGTTCAGGTTCAATCGTTGCCGAATTAACCGAGATAAACGCCGCTTTGGATCGATCAGAATTGGCATGAATATAACGTGCCGCAACTTCTTTGCCGCACCCAGATGCCCCCGTCAGCATCACCCGACCATTGGTCTTGGTCACCTTATCCAGCTGTGATTTGAGCGCCTTAAAGATCGAGCTTTCCCCGACCATTTGTGCCGATGTAATATCACGTACTTTTAGCGCAGAATTTTCACGGCGCAGGCGTGACACTTCCATCGCGCGGGCAATCACCACCATCAGCTGGTCAATATTAAACGGTTTTTCAATAAAGTCATAAGCGCCTTGCTTAATCGCCGCGACCGCAATTTCAATATTGCCGTGACCCGAAATAATTACCACAGGAATATCAGGGTTATCGCGCCGCACGGTTTTAAGAATATCAATGCCGTCCAGCTTGCTGTCTTTCAGCCAAATATCCAGAATAATCAAATCTGGTGCCTCGGCGTTAATTTCGCCCAAAGCTTGATCGGAATTCGCCGCCATACGCGTGGTATAGCCCTCATCTATCAAAATATCCGAGACAAGCTCGCGAATGTCGCGTTCGTCATCAACTACTAAAATATCGCCCATTGCATTTCCTTTATGTGGCTAAGCCACCTTTGCTTGTTCCAGCTTTTTGCTGGTTTTCTCTTGAATTGGTAATGTGATGCAGGCCATCGCCCCCACATGCGCATTACCCTTGAATTTAGGCGCATCGATCAGCTCTAATGTGCCGCCATGTTCTTCGATAATCTTCTTAACAATCGGTAGCCCCAGCCCCGTGCCACTTTCGCGGTGCGTCACGTAAGGCTCAAACAAACGCGAGCGTTGTTCGGTTGGCAAACCAATGCCGTTGTCTTGAATTTTAATCACGGTTACCGCGTCTTTGGTCTCAACCAAAACCCGTATTTCGGGGCGGTAATTTTCACGTTTCCCGCCCTCAAGATAGCTATCAATTGCCTCACCTGCGTTTTTAATCAGGTTGGTCAGAGCCTGTGAAATCATCGTTCTGTCAATTTCAACAACCAGCTTTTTACGGTTATTTTTAAGTTTAATTTCAATGTCTTGCCGTGCATTTTGTTGCAAGACAACCGCGTCTGAAATCAGTTTAGATATATCTTCACTGCGCCGTTCAGGTTCAGGCATGCGGGCGAACTTTGAAAACTCATCCACAATGCGGCGCAAATCAGCGGTTTGACGGATAATCACATCGGTATATTGCTCAAGCGTCCCGGATTGATCCCCAACCATCGGCGCGAATTTACGGCGTAATCTTTCGGCAGAAAGCTGGATCGGGGTCAGTGGATTTTTAATCTCATGGGCAATCC
>NVSA01000092.1 GCA_002401045.1 Paracoccaceae bacterium | reverse complement strand
CACCGTAGCCTAGTTTATAAGAGATGTTTCCATCATTGAGTGATGCTTTATCGTGAACAATTCCAACCGTTCCGGTTATGTTTGATTTTTGGTGTTCAACAGTAATAAAATAGTGATTGGCCTGATCGGTCAATTGTAAATCACCCAGATTGAGGTAGTTTTTATAGGAGTCGTAAAAATCTAATTGGGCCCGAACAGGGTGGGGGTTGCCATTCACCTTAAAATTATTGGACCATCCTAAGCTGCTATTTGTAAAGTCAACATTTGTTATTCCAGGCTCAAGGCTGAATTTCCACTTTGATAAAAAAGATTGGTTGCATTGTGGTACTTTGGTTTTCTGCGTTTTATCAAGCACGCGCACATCCTGAGCATTAATGCTCAGATGAAAAAGCATGGATTGATTTGCGCGATGTAGCGCCCAATGRTCGGGTGAGTTCGCTGCGCAATTTAAAAGTATCGTGCAATGAAACCAATAGGATGGCCCCTGGTGGGGTTCAAATACTGGACTGGATATCGGTGCCTTTGGGGGTTGCAACGCTGAACGATCAATTTGCCGATGTTGACGATGACGCGGCACGGTTTGCCCTAATGTCTTGTGCTTTTGAAGATGCGGTTGCTGATTTTGGTGAAATGATTGATTTCTCGAATYCTGAGGTCCGCAGAACATTCCAAGTTGTTGGTACCTCTGGCACAGTCACGACTGTGGCGGCCTCTTTTAAGGGGTTAAAGCGCTATCACCGTGCGGAAATTGACGGGGTTAGCATGACTTCGCAAGAGGTTGAACAGGTGACGCAAGAGTATTTGCGCCTTGGGTTGGATGGTCGCCGAAAAGCTGCCTGTATCGGTAATGATCGCTGTGAGCTGATTATGTCTGGTGCTGCGATCCTACAAGGCGTATTAAGGGTATGGCCGACAGATAAACTGACGGTCGCAGATCGTGGCTTACGCGAAGGTCTGCTGTATTCTCAGATGGCGGAAAAGCGGATAAACTAATGCCCCCTAAACCCAAAGGTACTTCTGGTCGCGGTCTGCGCGATCTACGCACGCGTGTAAAAACCGCAAAAGGGCGGCGTTTGTCGTCTACACTGTGGTTGGAACGCCAGCTTAACGACCCCTATGTGCAACGYGCRCTAAAGGACGGATACCGTGGCCGTGCGGCCTATAARATAATGGAAATAAACGAGAAATTTAACTTTTTGGTGCCTGGTGCGCGGATCGTTGATTTGGGCTGTGCCCCAGGGGGTTGGTGTCAGGTTGCGGTGCCAAAGGTCAATGCTTTGGGCGAGCGCAAAAGTAAGGCTATCGGCACGGTTTTAGGCGTCGATTTTCAAGAAGTTGACCCGATTCCAGGGGCGACAATTCATGTGCTGAATTTCCTCGATGAAGGGGCGGATGATAAGGTGAAAGAATGGCTGGGCGGACGCGCTGATGTTGTGCTGTCTGACATGGCCGCACCCAGTTCKGGGCATAAACAAACTGATCACTTACGGATTATTAACCTGTGTGAAGCGGCAGCGTATTTCTCTTTTGATGTATTAGAAGAGGGCGGCACCTTTGTTGCCAAGGTTCTGGCAGGTGGTGCAGAGGGTGATTTGCAAAGATTACTAAAGCAAAAATTCACCAAAGTTTCTAATGTTAAGCCACCCAGTTCGCGCTCTGATAGTTCTGAAAAATTCGTGGTTGCCACAGGTTTTCGCGGCTAGTTGATTTTTGTTCCATTTGATGTAGCCTGTCGACCAGTTTGGGAGGACAATCATCATGGATGCAGCAATCGCATTACAACCGCAATGGGTGCAAAACTGGCTTGACTGGCTGATGGTCGGTGGCTTTATTTTGCCCGCTTTACTGGTTTTTTGGCAGCAAACACGACTGGTGGCGCTGACCAGTGTTTTGGTCGGTATGTCGGCAGGCTTTGCCGTGTTTACGATGTTTGACCAGCTTGGCTATGTAAAGCTGTTGGGCTTGCCCCATATTTTGCTTTGGACACCGCTGGCCTATTATATCTATACGCAGATTAAGCGGCCAGATGTGCCGACAGTCCCGCGTTGGATGATGATCATTATCCTTTCTACCTTATTGATATCATTGGCTTTTGATTATACCGATGTGGCGCGTTATCTGTTGGGCGAACGTGGAATGATGGGCTGATCTACTGGTCATTATTGTCTCGCTTGATGATTTTTGGTTGCCTATCGGCGGGTAAAACCCTCATAAAAGCCTATGACACAAAAAACGAAAACCTTACCCCCGTTCTGGCACCGCACACCGCCGGCCGTTTTTCCATGCCTTTTAGGGCTTTTAGGCTTGGGCAGTGCATGGCGGCGTGCCGGAATCGTTTGGGAGCCTATTCCCGCATGGATCGGCGAGGCGCTCTTATTGATTGGTGCCATAATTTTTATTGCGGCTTTCCTAAGCTATCTGGCAAAACTTTGTTTACGCCCCTCGGTTATTTTTGACGATCTTAAAGTTGCCCCCGCACGCGGTGCTGTGACCGCGGGCTCGATGTGCTGGATGCTTATTGCAGGGGCTTTAATGCCCTATAACCTTGAAGTGGCACAGGTCATTTGGGGCGCGGCCTTGGTGTTGCAACTGGTCTACTTGATCCTTGTAATCCATTCTATTTGGCAATCTGGGCTTTCCTTGAGCAGTGTAACACCTGTCATTATGTTGCCTTTCGTAGGCTTTATCGTGGCGGCAACCTTTGGGGTGCCGATGGGGTTTGTGGCCTTGTCCAAAGTGATGCTGGTCGTCACATTCCCGTTTTATATCGCCGTTCTGTGGCTGTCTTTTCGCAATATTGATATTGAGAAAATGCCGCCACCCGTACGGGCAAGCTATGCTATTATCCTAGCGCCGCCGACGATTTACGGCATTGCAGGGGCGTCTTATTGGGGGCTTGGGGCGTTTATTCCGTTCTGGATTGTCGCCGTGATTGGCTTTGTGGTCGGACTGGGTGCTTGGCGTTGGCTAACCACAGGCGGCTGGAATCCTGGTTGGGGCGCGTTTACCTTTCCGTTGACCAGTTTTGCCAGCATTATGATCGACGGGGCGGCTTTGGATTATAGTCTGATCATCCATGTCTTTGCCGCCGCAACACTGGCTTTGGCCTGTTTGGTGGTGCCTTTCGTGGTCTACCGTACGCTAAAATTCTGGGCGATTGGCAAGTTGGCGCAGGCGACAGGGGCAGCTATCGTTTGAAAGTGATGGGTTGTGCTAATGTAGCCCGCCAAGAATTTTTTCAGTAAATGACAAGAATATTTTCAGCAGCCACATTTAACTGCGTCTCAAGCCCGCAGCATTTAATGTGGCTTCATTTCGTGCCCATGCATTGTTTATCAAATCCTGCCACTGGATCACTTCAATGGAGCCGTTCACGTCCCCCTGAAGAGCCATTATTCGACCTTGACCGCTTGTCGTTTTAGGCCATGTAGATAGTTGCTTCTTTAAATCCCCAACGATGTCAGCAACGACGTAGCAATAAAATACACAATCTTCTGCGATGCGGATGCGTTCATTGTCAAACCCTTCAATTTCTTCACCTCGGAGTTCATTAATATATTTTGTGATTTGAAAGTGAATTTGGTCTTCGGCACCGTAGTTTTTTCGCCCTGGTTTCTTAAATTCAACGATCATCACTTTGTCCAGTGCGTTTCTGGTATCGACCTTCTCGCCATTTTTATCTGGATCTGCCACGCCTAGGCCGCTTGCAAAATCCCATACAATCAAGTCAGCGCGCTCAGGGTTTTCTGAATTGACGAGCAGGTTATCAAAGCGCTTGTCAGAGGAAAAAGCACGGGTGAAGGCTAAACGCTCATCCAATATCCATAGGTCGTGGGCGCGTGAGCGTTTTTCGGTTGGGTCGTTTCCCTGCACGTACATGGGCACGATGAATGAATGAAGCGATTTTTCGAGGTGAAAATCGTCATTCTTTCCATTGCGCTGGCGAACACGGTTAAGCAGTTTTTCTATCAATTCCAAAATTAGCTTTCGGCGAACAACATGCTGTGCCAACGCTAATTGTTCGGATGCTTGAAGTTCGATTACTGCTTTATTAAGAGCTTCGTCGAAGGTCTCAGGAACCTCTTTGTCGCTTTCTAACAAACGTATTGCGTTTTCCATGGCTTCTTGACGGTCTTCGTCACGCCGAATCTGATATTTAACTAGGCCGGTGGCAAATTCTTCAGGCGTCAGAGCGTTAAAGGGAACTCGGTCGAGCTGTGTTCCTGAATCATCAAATCCATAAATGGGATGTCGCCTGACAAAGTTTTCGTAACTTTCTCGTCGTGTGTCCTCGTACTTGACCATTTGATCTGCAAGCACGGTTTCTCGGACCTTTTCGACACATTTCCTGGCGATTGTCTTCAGTATTGATTCAGGAAGGTTGAAAGCTGTACGGCCTTCATTAACACGTTCGTTCAGATATTTACTGCGAACGCAACCATGGAAGAGAAGGTCGTCTCGCCCTTCGGAGGATATAGTGGCGAGGCCCATCAGTCCATCGACTTTCCGTGACTCTACCGTTCTGTCGTTCGCCAGTAGGTGCATTTGATGGTTGCCGTCGAGACCAGTGCTGGCCTCTTTATCACATGCAAAGCCACTTACAGAAAATGTCCCAAAGTCTTCGATGTCAAACGGCTCAGTATTGAGGTCATGACCAATCACAAGACTGGAAATAGCATCTGGATAGTCTGTAATTTCACCATCCAAGGATATCTGCACTTCAGAACCACTGCCAACCAGAAAATCTGCTATGAAATGGGCGCTGAAATACCTAAGGAAAGTAGGCTTTTGTTTTGGGAAGTTCTCTTTGTAGCTGGTGCCACGTAGCCCTTCACAGATAATTGTGGTGCCTATGTTTGTACGCCCTGTGTAACCGCTTTCAAAATCTCTTTCCACGATTTGCTCATCATTGTTTAAGATGAAATCAAAGCAACGTGAATGCTGGATCCCATTTTCTACAAATATGCTTTCAACACTTACCTTTTCAAAAGCATCCAGCCAGAACAAACGCCCAACACCTTTCCCACCCTTTTTCCTTTTAAAATCGGTATCGATAGTCTGGAATGCTTTGTATCGGTCTTCATCAAGACCTATGCCATTGTCATGTATCTCGACCCGGAATGTCTTCGGGTTGGATAAATTTTCGATATTAATGTGCACTTTTCCTTTTGCTTTGAAGCCATTTTCTATGCGATCTTCAATCGCATAAAATGCATTACTCACTGCTTCAAACAAAGGTTGAAGTGCTTGGGCCGCGTTTGCAGGTTTTGGAAGTTTGCGAACGCGGTTTTCAATATTCGGTGTTAATGAAGGCAATAGTTGATTCCCTAAATAAATTTGGCTGACAATCTCAGGTATGAGTTCATTTGTCACGATGTTGAATCCTAAGTAGCATGAATTTCTCCCTCTCAATCATCAGCGCCGCGCTCGAAGCTTGCGATCGCTGTATGAGAGTTCGGATTGCGTGCGTCGTCGTGGCGTTGCCGTGTAAAACTTGTCCCATAGTGTTTCCTTCTGATGATCACATATCAATAGACCACCACAAGCTGGGACTATACACTGTCTAACGTCAGCACCTTTGGGACAAACATGAGTTGCAGGTCGCTGAAACGACCTGTGACCTTCCGTTACAAAACGGCCAAAAAACAGATGCAGAACCAAAGAAAAATTCCGATTGGAACAATTTTTAGCGTTATCTTATTTGTTATTTTTGTGTGCTTAGACATTCCACCCAATAGGAGCTCACGCCGTGCATTTTTAACACTTTGAGGCAAGCGACACCGATAGCTTCGTTTTGATGGTCCGTGCCAGCCACGCCAATACAAGGGCTTACACATCGTTTATATGCCCATCTAATCGGCCGCATAAATATGCTTTATTTAATTGCTGAACTTGATCGAATAGATCGCCGGGCGACAATGTATGCGGATGCTTAATGCCAAGCGCATGTCCACAAAGTTCTGAACAGAACCATGAACGGCGCAGCTGACGACGGATTGGCACCATGAAATTGAACATGATACCTAAAATATCGTAGGGTTGGCCTACATATTGGCGAGCAGTGAGCCAAACTCCATCATGCGTTTTAGACCAGTTTTCAAGCTGAACAAATTCCCATTTACCTACTTCATAATGGATTATTTTTATGCGCACGCCCCCATCCCGCAGGCTGGACGAAAGCGAATACAAACGCCAATCTTGATCGCTAGACATCTGCACGCCAGATGAAAGCACCAGTTCCACATGGCTATACGGACTGCGTGTGATGAGCCGAATTAAGCGATCAAAAAAACGGCCTTGGTGGCGATAAAAAGCTAGGGTTAAGTACTGGATTTCTGGCATCTAATTACTCCTATTTTGAGAATATTAGTCTCTTAAAATTATGAACGCGGACACTGCCGCAAAACAGATAAGAAGCCAGATAACCCCAGAACCTAAAATCCAAACGTATGTAAGAAGATGCGTCCATTCTGTTTGTGTAATATCGAGTGACACGCGACTGGTAAGCGGACAGGCCAGAACATATCCTAGCAAGAGTGATCCTAATGTTTTCATGACTTATGTTTCCTTTTCATTATCGCGCTCGGCGCTTATTAGGCTGGTCAGCGTGGCACCCAAAGTATGTTCCACGCGGGTGGTAATCCATTCGCCTGTTAATTCAGGTGTTATGTCCAAAATATTGATCGGCCGTTCAGCAAAAAGCCCAGGATAAAACCCTGCCAAATTTGCCGAAAATTCACCGCTGGTACGGGCATGGGCGTATTGCTAAGTGTAAAGGGCGACAGCATGCAGCCATCGCTTTTTGACGGTGACATCGTATTAGTCGATCGCACCAAACACGAAATCGTCAACGGTAGCATCTATGCCTTTGTTGACGGCGACCAAGGCGCACGGGTTAAGCGGTTGCGGATATTCGGTGACACGGTCATCGTATTGCAAAGCGACAACCAAAATGTCGCCGACGAAGAACGAAGCGGCGAAGATATAAACACGATTTCACAAAACATAATCGGTCAAGTTGTTTGGTCTGGTCACTGTTGGTGAGGGTGTTTTTGCCCAAATCAGTTCTAAGTTAAAAACAACATTCGTTTTTATAGATTACAGTAACCCAATAAAATAAGGGCTTTTTTAAACTTAGAGCTAAAATCATAACCTAGAACAACAGTTCTAGGTTCGGAAAACATTCATGTCATTATTTTGAATGCTAAAACCTCATAAACCCCAATAAAATAAGGCCGTACAGCGGCTTTAAGGGTGTTTTAAGGGTATGTCTTAAAATTACATTAAAGGGCGTTTAAGGGCAGTTTTCAGGCTTACTGAAAGACATGACAGTTTTGTCGAAATCCTTGCGCAACCTTCACAAAACCCCTTTTTTTGTTGGCTCTATCCGAGAACCTCCGCCTTCATCCGCGTTCTTCCGCTTACTGCAAGTGTTCTTGTCACACTACACGCATTGTGTGAAAATTCCCACGATTGCCCCTTTCTTTTTCTCCCTAATTATGAAATAGGGACGTGCCAACACCGCTGTCCATTGGAGATGATTATGGAAATTCGTGAGGCCCTCACATTTGATGATGTTTTATTGGTTCCAGCCGCGTCTACGGTTCTGCCGTCCGACGCTGATACTGCGACCTATGTGACCAAAACGATCACAATGAATATCCCGCTTTTAAGTTCAGCAATGGACACTGTTACCGAAGCCCCGATGGCGATTGCCATGGCGCAATCGGGTGGCATTGGGGTGATCCACCGCAATTTGTCCCTTGATGAGCAAACCACCCAAGTGCGCCGTGTAAAGCGGTTCGTTAGCGGTACGGTTTACAACCCCGTGACACTGACCCCAGATCAAACCTTGGCAGATGCTAAAGCCTTACAAGAACGCTACCGTATCACGGGCTTTCCTGTGGTCAGCCCTGAGGGCATTGTTATTGGTATTGTCACCAACCGTGACATGCGCTTTGCGACCGATGATAAAACACCTGTATCGGTGATGATGACGACGAATAATTTGGCYGTTCTGCGTGAACCTGCCGATTTGGAACAAGCCAAAAGCTTGATGCAAGCCCGTCGRATTGAAAAAYTATTGATYACAGATGGTGAWAATAAGCTRACAGGTCTGTTGACGCTGAAAGATCTAGAACAAGCCGTGCTAAACCCGCAAGCCTGCAAAGATGACTTGGGTCGTTTGCGCGTGGCGGCGGCATCGACCGTTGGCGATGCGGGCTTTGAACGCTCTGCTTTGTTGATTGAAGCAGGCGTTGATCTGTTGGTCATCGACACGGCCCATGGGCATTCGAYCAGTGTTAGTGAAGCCGTTGAGAAAATCAAAAARCTGTCCAGCACTGTGCAAGTRGTTGCAGGCAATGTCGCCACAGGCGAAGCCACCAAAGCCCTGATCGGGGCGGGGGAAGATGAGCAATGGAGTCATGCGCGCTATCTGTCTGTCCCGTGCGAGCATGAAGCTAATCAGCGGGA
>NVSA01000091.1 GCA_002401045.1 Paracoccaceae bacterium | reverse complement strand
ACGTATTGGACACTGCCACAGGCAAGCCCGCCACGGGACTAAAGATTGAACTGTTCCGCGTCACGGGCATGAGCCATAAGAAAATCGGCACCTATGTCACCAACGCAGACGGCCGCGTAGACGCCCCGCTCCTGTCAGGTGAAACCTTTAAACAAGGCACCTATGAGCTGATTTTTTTTGCAGGTGACTACCTAGACAGCACAGACGCCAAAACCAGCACCCCCAAATTCCTAGACCAAATCCCGCTACGCTTCGGCATCTCAGACGACAGCCACTACCACGTACCCTTGCTGTTATCACCCTATGGATACTCGACTTATCGGGGGAGTTAGGGGAGACCACACAGTTTTATTTTATTTTTACTTTCGGAGACGCGATATCGATAAAAATATTTTCAGAATAAAAATTTTGCTGGCATCCCCTGGAAACCTTAGCGAAGATCGCAAAAAGGTTTCTGAAATTGTCAGGAATATCAATTTAGATAATGGACAACGGGAAGGATTTGTCGCGGAAATAGTAAGTTGGGAAACCCACACGCGCCCTGCAGTTGGAGAATATACGCAAGCCGTGATAAATGATCAATTCCCAGATGATATAGATATTTTCATTGGAATGATGGGAACTTATTTTGGCACCCCAACGAAACACTGGGGATCAGGTACAGAAGAAGAGTTTCGAATTGCATATGAAAGTTGGGAAAAAACAAAAACACCCGAAATTATGTTTTATTTTTCTGATGCTATGTCATCACTGAGTCAAATAGACCCTGAGCAATTGTTAAAAAGAAATGCATTTAGAAATGATCTTAAAGACCTTGGCGTTTATTATTTTGTGTACACTGATGTAACTGAATTTCAGTTTGATTTATTTCGTCATATTTCATCTGCAATTCATAAAGCACTCAAGAGCAAGGAAATCGGCAAAAGTGAAGAAGCCATCCCTCAAGAGTCGGCAATTAGTCTTAAAAACTATAACGAACTTCTAGCACAGGATCCGCTTATAAATGCGATTTCAATGTTAGATAAAGCGACCGATCATTTGGAGTGTTATAGTAAGATTCAATCCGATTTTACGGCTGATATTATAAAATTATCTAAAGTATTAGTTAAAGAACATAGAAACATCGAGCGTGCGGTACAGAATATAAAACCGCAAAAAGTTCAAAAATCATTAGACATCATTTATAATGAAATGAGTAGTTATTCGAAAAAAATAGCTATAAAAATACCTAAGCTTTCGATCGAATTTTCTAACTCGATAATGTCCTGCTTGAGAGCTATCAAAATGCTAAAAGACAACAATCTGGAAGATAAAATGCCCTTAACTGGTATTTCATATAATATGGGAGAAACTCGTACAGCACTCAAATCCTTGATTGGTGCTATAAAGACTATAGAACCCGCTTTTATGGATGGATCCGACGACATTTTAGACATCAAGATACAAAAGCAAATAGTCATTGCCCTACATCAAGATTTGGTTTCTAGCCTTAATAAATCAATCGAACTTCTGGATCGACTTATGAATGAATTGCCTGATAATGTTTAGCCTTATTTAGCCGCAGCCCGATATTTCCAGTGCATCAGCCCTACAAATCTTCACTATCCATCAACGCTGGCATATAGTAGCGTTAGTGGGTAATTCTTAGAGCGACAGGCATTTAAAAAATCATATGCTGTTCAAAACTGACCGACCGCACTCCTTCATCTCCCCCCCCCCTTGCCACGACTCACTTTCCCTGCTTTCCTGATCTACAGCTAATTAGGTTGCGCCGTTCCTTTACGCCACATCGGGGGATTGCGCCGTATAGCCAGATGAAAAGAAGGTGGCGGGTAATCGAACATGACAATCGAGTTTCTTCTCAACGGAGAGACCACAACGGTTAAAGGCGTCCCCGCGACGCAAACCTTGTTGGATTATTTACGTGAAAATCGCGGCCTGACAGGCACTAAAGAGGGCTGTAATGAGGGCGATTGCGGTGCTTGCACCGTCATGGTTGGCGACCGCGATGGCCTGCGTGCGATGAATGCCTGCATCCTATTCCTGCCGCAACTGCACGGCAAATCTATACGCACAGTTGAAGCCGTCAGCACAGCAGGCGCGCCCCATCCCGTGCAACAAGCCATGGTCGATCATCATGCCAGCCAATGCGGTTTTTGCACCCCTGGTTTTGTGATGTCGATGATCACGTCCCATGCCACCAATGACACCGACCACGACACGGCACTGGCAGGAAACCTGTGCCGTTGCACAGGCTACGCCCCGATCATTCGTGCGGCTCAATCGGCCCAAGACACCGACAAACCCGCATGGCTGGAAGGCGATGCCAAAGCTCGCGATGCCTTATGTGCAAAACCCAGTCACCCGACCACAATAGACGCGCTGGCAGATTGGTGCATCGCGCATCCCACAGGCACCATAGTCGCAGGCGCAACCGACATCGGGCTATGGGTCACTAAACAGCTACGCGATCTCAATGATCTATGCTTCATTGCCCATATTGACGCCTTAAAAACTATCGCCCGCGATGCAAGCGGCATTACCATCGGTGCGGGTGTCACCATTGAAACCTTGCGTACAGAACTCGCATCCGACTTTCACGATCTACCGCAATTTTTAGCACGTTTCGCCAGCAAACAAATCCGCAATGTCGCCACCCTTGGCGGCAATATCGCCAACGGATCCCCCATCGGTGACGCGCCGCCTGCCCTGATCGCTTTGGGGGCAAAACTACGCCTGCGCAAAGGCAGTGCCCTGCGCGAAATTCTGTTGCAAGATTTCTTTATCCAATACGGCGTTCAAGATTTACAGCCCAGTGAGTTTGTTGAAAGCATCTTTATTCCCACCCAAGCTGACCGCCTGAAATGCTACAAGGTTTCCAAACGGTTTGACCAAGATATTTCCGCACTCTGTGGCTGTTTCAACATTCAGATCCAAGACGGAAAAATCAGTCATTGCGCCATCGCCTTTGGTGGCATGGCAGGCACCCCGAAACGGGCAAGCGCCGTTGAGGCCGCTTTGATTGGCCAATCCTGGAACCGCGAGACCATCACACGGGCTATGACCGCCTTTGCCGATGATTATGCGCCCTTATCCGACATGCGCGCGTCCAGCACCTACCGCTTAAAAACCGCGCAAAACATGCTGATGCGGTATTATTTAGAAGACACAGAACAGACCCCGCGCATCCTAGAGGTAGCGCCATGACCGTCGGTGCCAACAAGTTTCACGATGCCGCACACCTACATGTCACAGGTGCCGCGCGCTACGTCGATGATATCCCAACCCCTGCAAATTGCCTGCATTTGGCCTTTGGCATATCCACAATCGCCCATGGTGAAATCCTGTCGATCGATCTGTCAGCTGTGCGCGCCGCACCAGATGTTATCTGTGTTTTCACCACTGATGATTTAGCGATCAAGGCCGATGTATCGCCCTCTGCCCATGATGAACCCCTGCTTGCACAAGGCACCGTTCACTACATTGGCCAGCCCATTTTCATGGTCGCGGCTACCAGTCACCTTGCCGCCCGAAAAGCCGCGCGTTTAGCAAAAATAGACTACAAAACCCGCCCCCCGATTTTAACAATTGCCGATGCTCTCGCCGCGAACAGTCAGTTTGAGGAGCCCATTGAATACGCCAAAGGCACACCCGAAACTGTCTTACAACAAACAGATGCAGAACACAGGATCACAGGCTCATTCAACATCGGCGGCCAAGAACATTTCTACCTAGAGAGCCAAGCCGCGCTTGCCGTCCCACAAGAAAACGGCGACATGCTGGTGCATTCATCGACCCAACACCCTAGCGAAATCCAGCACAAAGTTGCCCATGCTTTGGGCCAAGCCTTTCACGCAGTACGGGTTGAAATACGCCGTATGGGCGGCGGTTTTGGCGGCAAAGAAAGCCAAGGAAACGCCCTAGCCGTTGCCTGCGCTATTATTGCACAACACATAGGTCGCCCGTGTAAAATGCGCTATGACCGCGACGATGATATGATGATCACAGGCAAGCGCCACGACTTTAAGATCGACTATGACGCCGCCTTTGACGCATCTGGAAAAATCACCGCACTCGATATGGTTCAATATGCCCGTTGTGGCTGGTCGCAGGATTTATCCATCCCTGTTGCGGATCGTGCCATGATGCACGCCGACAACGCCTATCACTTGCCCCATGTGCGCATTAAATCCCATAGATTGAAAACCAACACCCAATCCGCCACCGCCTTTCGCGGATTTGGCGGGCCTCAAGGCATGGTGGCAATTGAGCGTGTCATCGACCACATTGCCCACCAATTGGGCGTTGATCCGTTATCTGTGCGCCGTGCAAATTTCTATGTGAACGGCCAGACCACGCCCTACCACATGACCGTCACCGACAGCATCATCGCCCCGCTTGTGGATCAGTTAGCCGCAACATCCAACTACCTAGAACGCCGCGCSAAAATTGAGCGYGACCACGYTGMSAACCYCGAYGCAATYTTGCGSCGCGGTATCGCGCTGACCCCTGTTAAATTCGGYATCAGCTTTACSCTAACCCAYYTRAACCAAGCAGGCGCTTTGGTGCATATCTATGCCGATGGATCCATCCAGCTTAACCACGGCGGCACCGAAATGGGGCAAGGGTTATTTACCAAAGTCGCCCAAGTCGCGGCATCTGAATTTGGCGTATCGCTTGACCAAATCAAGATCACCGCCACCGATACGGGCAAGGTTCCMAACACMTCYGCCACRGCGGCGTCATCGGGGTCAGATCTAAACGGCATGGCGGTCAAAAATGCTTGCACAACGCTGAAATCCCGCATCGCTGAGTTTTTGGCACCGCTTTATGATTGCACACCACAAGAGGTTCAGTTTTCCAAAAACAATGTCCATATCGGCGACACTTCCCTGCCCTTTGCTGACGCCATAAACCTTGCCTACCAAAACCGCATCTCGCTGTCCGCCACAGGGTTCTACGCCACCCCGAAAATCGAATGGGATCGCAGCGCAGGGCGCGGTCGTCCGTTCTTTTATTTCGCATATGGCGCCGCCGTCACCGAGGTTGTCATCGACACTTTGAACGGCACTTATAAAATCTTACGCACCGATATTTTACATGATGCAGGCGCGTCGTTAAACCCTGCCATCGACATCGGCCAAATTGAAGGCGGCTATGTTCAAGGTGCGGGTTGGTTAACAACCGAAGAACTCGTTTGGGATGCCAAAGGCCAGCTAAAAACCCACGCCCCCAGCACCTATAAAATCCCCGCTTGTTCAGACCGCCCGCAAATTTTCAACGTCGCACTGTATGACGGCCAAAACACCGAAAACACGATTTACCGCTCCAAAGCCGTGGGCGAACCCCCCTTCATGCTGGGCATTTCCGCCTGGCTAGCCTTGGCACATGCCTTGCCCGAAACAGCCGAGTATCCAGACCTACAAGCCCCTGCCACACCTGAGGAGGTTTTGCGCCTAATAACCCTTGCCCAAGGTGGTGATTGGTGACTTTTGATTTAGAGATATTAGCGCAGAGCGTCAGCCAAAACGGCACCACCATGCGCATTGTTATCGCTGATTTCAAAGGCTCATCACCGCGCGAAACAGGGACTGCTATGTTGGTCTGGTCAACGGGGCAATCAGGCACAATTGGCGGCGGTGCATTGGAATTTAACGCCATCGCCAAAGCCCGTGCCATGCTGGATCATCCCCAAACAACAAACGTCCAAACCATCGCCCTAGGGCCAAATATTGGCCAATGTTGCGGCGGTTCTGTCACACTGGTATTTGAATGTTTTACCGCGCAAACCTTGCCCGCGAAACACACACCTTACACCCGCGCCATAAACTCAAACGCCGCCACGCCGCTTTGGGTTAGCCGCGCACAAAAAACATCTCGCAATGCCTCTGCGCCTGCCCAGCTTAGCTACAAAGACGGCTGGCTATCTGAAGCCATCGATACACCAAAACATCCCGTCTGGATTTACGGCGCAGGTCATGTCGGGCGCGCTTTAGTGGGCGCGTTAGACGGCCTGCCCTTTGCCATCACCTGGGTCGATACCGCACCAGATCGTTTCCCAAACGGCACGACAAAAAATGCGGATCGCCTCATCGCAAGGGATCCCAGCCACGCGGTCAAACATGCACCTGCAGAGGCTTCACATTTCATCCTGACGTATTCGCACGCCTTTGATCTGGCCTTATGCCACGCAATTTTATCGCAAGAGTTCAGTGCATTAGGTCTGATCGGGTCTGCCACTAAACGGGCGCGGTTTTCGACTAAATTACGTGCATTGGGGCATAGTGATGCCCAAATTTCACGCATAAATTGCCCGATTGGCGATCCAGGCCTTGGAAAACAACCAAAAGCTATTGCCGTGGGTGTGGTAGCCGCGCTACTAACAAGTCGCGCTTCAAATCCTGCTCGAAAGGAAGTTGCCCAATGACGACCCTGCTCAGCCTTGCTGACCTGACCAAAGCCTATCCAGGCGTTGTTGCAAATGATACCGTTAGCCTTGATATCGTGCAGGGTGAAATTCATGCATTACTAGGGGAAAACGGCGCAGGGAAATCGACACTCGTCAAAATGATTTATGGCCTGGTCAAACCTGACAGCGGCACCATGACCCTAAACGGCACCGCCTTTGCCCCTGCACATCCCCGCGCCGCACGCGCCAGTGGCATCGCCATGGTGTTCCAGCATTTTTCTTTATTTGAAGCGCTCACAGTTGCTGAAAATATCGCCCTTGGCATGGAAAACGCGCCTAAATCACGCGCGCTAGCGCAGCGCATCACCGAAGTGTCGTCTAAATACGGCCTGACCCTGACCCCCAAGCGTTTGGTCGGAGATTTGTCCGCAGGTGAGCGCCAACGGGTCGAAATTGTCCGCTGTCTGTTGCAAAACCCGCGCCTGTTAATCATGGATGAACCCACTTCCGTGCTGACCCCGCAAGAGGTCGAAATTCTTTTCAAAACCCTGCGCCAACTCACTGCAGAAGGCACCTCTATTTTATATATCAGCCATAAACTCGAAGAGATCAAAACGCTGTGCAACACCGCCACTATTTTGCGCTTGGGTAAAGTCGTGGGGTCTTGCACCCCTGCCAATGAGACCGCCAGAAGCATGGCGGAAATGATGGTCGGGACAACGTTGAAAACGCCGACCAAAAACAACAACAAACATGGCCCCGCATTGCTCACGGCTAACAATCTGAACCTGCAATCCAGCGACCCGTTTGGCACCAGCCTAAAGGATATCAATTTCACGCTCCACGCAGGTGAAATTCTGGGTATTGGCGGGATTGCTGGTAACGGCCAAGACGAATTGATGCTGGCCTTATCAGGCGAAGAACGCACCACAGACGCGCTGACATTCAAAGGCGAAAGCATTGATCATCTTGCCCCCAACGATCGCCGTGTGCTTGGATTGTTGACCGCCCCCGAAGAACGTCTCGGCCATGCCGCCGCCCCTGATATGAGCCTGATCGAGAATGCTTTTATGACAGGCCATAAACGTCAAATCCTAACCCGTAAGGGCATAATAAAATCAGAAGCCTCCCGTAATTTCGCCCGCGCCATCATTAAAAAATTCGATGTCCGCACCCCCAGCTCTGACAATACGGCACGTTCATTATCGGGCGGTAATTTGCAAAAATTCGTCATTGGTCGTGAAATTTTGCAACGCCCTACTGTTTTTGTCGTCAACCAACCCACATGGGGCGTTGACGCCGCCGCCGCCGCCGATATTCGCACCGCAATTCTAGAACTTGCAGCAGAGGGCGCAGGTATTTTGGTGATCAGCCAAGACTTGGACGAACTGATGGAAATATCCGACACATTCGCAATCCTGTCCGAAGGCACCTTATCCAAACCCCGCCCTGCGGCAGGCATGACTGTTGAACAAATTGGCCTGTTGATGGGCGGAACCGAGACCGTAAATGTTTAAACTAGAACCCCGCGCAAACCCGTCCAAAGCCATGGTCGCCCTGACCCCGATCCTAGCGGTTGTCCTGACCATGATCGCAGGCGGCATTTTGTTTGCCGCTCTCGGAAAAGACCCTTTTGAGGCTCTGCGTATTATCTTTTGGGATCCGCTATTCAATGCCCAAGTCGCCAGCTACACCCGCCCGCAACTCTTGATCAAAGGCGCGCCACTGATCCTGATTGCGCTTGGCCTGTCCTTTGGCTTTCGTGCCAACATCTGGAACATCGGTGCCGAAGGCCAGTTCATCATGGGCGCGGTATGTGGCGGCGCGGTCGGATTGGCGTTCTACCCAACTGAAAGCATCTTTATCCTGCCCTTAATGATCCTTGCGGGCGCGTTAGGTGGGTTCCTTTGGGCAATGATCCCCGCCTTGCTGAAAATCCGTTTCAACGCCAATGAAATCCTTGTTTCCTTGATGCTGGTCTATGTCGCGGTTGAATTTCTCAGCGCCATGGTCACAGGGCCTTTGCGCTCTCCTGTTGGCATGAACTTCCCCGTCAGCCGCAATTTCAACGAATACCCGTCAGCTTATAATGGCGAATTGATCGCAGGCACAGGATTACACTTTGGCGTACTGGTCACACTC
>NVSA01000090.1 GCA_002401045.1 Paracoccaceae bacterium | reverse complement strand
GTCTAGTTTCTGGATAACCTCAGGCGTGTCTTCAAAACCGTTGCGCGATAAAATGGCCAGCCCCGGGCGACGGTGACCTGCYTCRCCGTCRWGGATRTNGRRRGCRAWGMARMKNCKRTSTNCAWMNTMARCRYYRRMSCCCMKYTTTTTGAARATTGCCCTGCGGTGGTATTTCTTRGAYTTGTTGGGRATGACCTCTTCGTTGAGCAGTTCGCCGCGKGTGTTTGCCTCTTGGATTGTGGCATCTAATGAGGGTTGGTCAAAGATTTCTTGAAAGCAAACAATGTCGGCATTCAAGCTGATGATTTGATCCGCCAGCCAGCTTTCTTTCCATGCATGTTCTTCTTCGGTGTATTGCTCAAAACGGTAATATTCGGCGTTGGCACCGATTAGGTTTTTGACGTTGAAACTGGCAATGGTAAATGTGGTCACTGGGAAATACTTTCTACGTTATTTATGCGATGTCTTTTAAGAAGGCGGCTAAAATGTCTAAGGCTTCGGGTTCGTCTAAAAACGGAATATGGGCGCGGTCTTTGACGTTTGAAAAATGCATCTGCGGCATACGGTTTTGCATCTCACTGACGGTTTCCATGGTCAATAGATTAGAGTTTTCACCGCGTACCAAGGCAAGGGGGATGTCTTTGAAAGCGTCGAAACAGGCCCATAAATCCAAGGTATCACCGTGGGATTGTTCTTCCAATGCTTGGCGTAGGGCAGGGTCATAGCGTAGGTGTAGCCCGTCGGGTTTATCAATCCAGCGGGTGCGGGTCTCAGTGTCCCAGCGTGCGGTTGGGACGTTGTTAAATCCGACTGAAATTTCTGGCATCAGTGCGGTCATTTCGGTATAGGTTTTTGCGCTGGGTCTGCGCCCGATAAAGTTCATGATGGCCTCTATTCCACGTGGATCAAACGCAGGGCCTATGTCATTGAGCATGACGCCCAATAGGCGGTCGTGGTGCAAAGGGGCAAGCGTCATGGCAATAATGCCGCCGCGCGATGTGCCTAAGATAGCAAAGCGATCAATGCCGAGATGATCCATCAGTTCCAGTGCGTCTTGGCCTTCGCGCAACACGTTGTAGTTGGCATAATCAGGATCAAAATCGGATTGCCCGCGTCCACGCATATCCATGCGGATCACACGGTGGTTTTTTAAATGAGGTAGGACATATTGAAAATCACTGCTGTTACGGGTCAGCCCTGAGAGGCACAAAATCGGTGTGCCTTGGCCTGTGTCATCGTAGGCCAGTGATAGCCCATCTGATGTTGTGAAATGCTGCATTTTTAGTTCAGCCCCTTATGCAAATGTCCTGATTAAGACGTTTGCATAAGGGATGCTTGAAAGGAAGACCTATCTACAGGTTCTCTGGCTGTGCCATGCCGAGCACATGATAACCGCCATCGACGCAGATAATTTCGCCCGTGGTGCATTCGCCGTAATCAGAGGCCAGATAGACGGCGGTGCCGCCTACGGATTCCAATGTTGCGTTTGCGCGCATGGGGGCATTTTCTTGCGTGGTACGGAACGTTTTGCGTGCGCCACCAATGGCGGCACCTGCGAGTGTGCGCATGGGGCCGGGGCTGATTGCATTGACGCGAATGCCGTCGGGCCCTAGGTCATTTGCCAAATATCGCACGGTGCTTTCAAGGGCTGCTTTTGCGATACCCATGACGTTGTAATATGGCGTGACGCGGTTTGAACCTTGATAGGTTAGCGTTAAAATAGTGCCGCCGTCTTTCATCAAAGGTTTTACGCGACGGGCGACTTCAATCAAAGAGTAGCATGAAATATCAAGCGTGTTCTTGAAGTTCTCGCGCGATGTATTCACGATGCGACCTGTCAGCTCATTCTTGTCTGAAAAGGCAATGGCGTGGATTAAAAAATCCAGTTTTCCCCATTCTTTTTCTACCGTGGCAAAGACGTTATCAAGCGATGCATCGTCTTGCACATCGGCCTCAACCAAAATGGTTGAACCCAGGCTTTCAGCCAGTGGTTTGACCCGCTTGCCAAAGCCCGCACCTTGGAATGTGAACGCAAGTTCTGCACCCTCTGCCGCCATTGCTTTGGCGATGCCCCATGCGATGGATCTTTCATTGGCAACGCCCATGATAAGTCCACGTTTACCCTTCATTAAATCAGCCATTATATTTACTCAGTGCAAGAGTTGCGTTGGTGCCGCCAAAGCCGAAGCTGTTGGATATAACTGTATCCAGCTCGACGTTGTCACGGCGCGTTGTGACGATTTCGTCAGGTTTCAGATTTTCATCCAACTCGGTAATATTGGCCGATGCGGCGATGAAGTTGTTTTTCATCATCAAGATTGAATAGATGGTTTCTTGAACGCCCGTTGCCCCCAATGAGTGACCTGTCAGGGATTTGGTCGAACTGATCGGCGGGGTGTTGCCTTCACCAAAGACGCGGCGCACAGCTTGAACTTCGGTTACATCACCTGCGGGTGTCGATGTGCCGTGGGCGTTGATGTAGTCGACTTTGCGTTCGCCTATTGTGGCAATCGCCAGCTTCATGGAACGCTCACCACCTTCGCCAGAAGGGGCAACCATATCATGGCCGTCAGATGTGGCGCCGTAGCCTGTGACTTCGGCATAGATTTTCGCACCGCGTGCAAGGGCGTGGCTGAGTTCTTCGAGAACCACAACACCGCCGCCGCCTGCGATGACAAAGCCGTCGCGGGTGGTGTCAAAGGCGCGGGATGCGGTCTTTGGGGTGTCATTGTGTTTTGATGACATGGCACCCATGGCATCGAATAGGCAGGACAATGTCCAATCCAGCTCTTCACCACCGCCCGCAAAGACGATGTCTTGTTTGTTGAACTGGATTTGCTCTACGCCATTACCAATACAATGCGCCGATGTTGAGCAGGCCGATGTGATTGAATAGTTCACGCCCTTGATTTTGAACGGTGTTGCCAAACAAGCTGAGGTTGTTGACGACATCCCGCGTGTTACCATGAACGGCCCCATGCGTTTTGGCGCACCTTTTTCAAGGACGATTTTATGCGCTTGGAACAGGTTCACTGTGGACGGACCACCAGATCCCATAACCAGACCCGTGCGCTCGTTGGACACATCACTGTCCTCTAGCCCACTGTCGGCAATCGCTTGTTCCATGGCTAGATAGTTATAAGCGGCACCCGCCCCCATGAAGCGCATCTGACGTTTGTCGATGTGGTCTGCGGGATTGATATTTGGCATGCCGTGAATGCGACTGCGAAAGCCGTGTTCTGCATAGTCATCTGCAAAGCTGATGCCAGAGGTTCCGTTTTTAAGTGACTGGGTCACTTCGTCTGTGTTGTTGCCGATCGAGGAAATAATTCCAAGACCCGTGATAACGACGCGTCGCATGTGCAAACTCCTTATAGGGGGATTGTATTTAGACTTAGGCTTCTGCTGCCGCTAGTCCAACTTTCATGTCTTTAACGGCATAAATTTGATCGCCATCCGCAAAAATTTTACCATTAGCGACACCAATTTTCAGGCGACGATCAATYACACGTGTAAAATCGACATGAAATGTAAGTTTTTTGCGTTCGGGTGTGACCATGCCTGTRAATTTYACTTCACCACAGCCYAAGGCAAAGCCTTGGCCTAWCATGCCGCGCCAGCCAAGGTTGAAACCTGTAAGCTGCCACAGGCCGTCTAGTCCAAGACAGCCCGGCATGACGGGGTTGCCAGGGAAATGGCATTCAAAGAACCAAAGGTCAGGATGGATGTCGAATTCTGCAACCACATGGCCTTTGCCRTTCTCGCCGCCGTCCGATGAAATCTCAGTGATGCGATCCATCATCAACATGGGGGGCATGGGCAATTGTGCATTGCCTGCACCAAACATTTTACCTTGGGCGCATTCAATAAGCGCGTCTTTATCAAAACTTGTTGGCCTGTCTGACATGGTTTGCCTGTCTCCCGTTGTTTTTATTTGCCCCTTGAATATCATTAGTTGCCAAGGACTAGCAAGCGTTAGAACGGGGTCTGCGGCGGCTTGGAACGCTAGATATTGAACTTTCCTAAGTTTATTGTCATACTTGGGGGATAATTTAGCAGGACAACCATTATGGTTCATACGCCACAATCACGCGCAAAAGACTGGCTTAGCAGTAAAGAAGTGCGMCCAACACGCCAACGTTTGTTATTAGCCACTTTACTGGTGGGGGATGGTCAGAACCGTCACGTAACGGCGGAAAGCCTGTATGAAGCGGCATCTGATGCTAAAAATAGCGTCTCTTTGGCGACAGTTTACAACACRTTGCGGATTTTTTGCGAAGCCAAATTGGTKAATGAAGTGAAAATTGACGGCAATAAGTCGTTTTTTGATACCCGCACGGATCATCAYCCRCATTTTTATTGGGAAGATGAGGGTCGCCTAACCGATGCGCCCAGAGATGAGTTGTTGTTTGAATGTATTCCGACAGCACCTGAGGGGATGGAAATTTCACGGGTCGATGTCGTGTTTCGGGTGCGTAAAGCCCGTTAAGCTAGACTAGAACCACTGACCTGTTTCTAAAAAGCCGTAATCAAGTAATTGTTGAGAGTTCCAACGGAATTTCACCGATTTCGACCACATGAAATTATCAATCTCAAACATCGAACCTGGATTTGTTTTCAGGCTTTTGGCCGTTCTAAACGAACAAATCGTTGCCGTTGTGCTGTGGTGCCATGGGCAAGAATAGGTGTTGAGTTCAGGGTCTGAAAAATGCCCGTTTGCGTCCATGGTGATATCTGGGCGGGCTTTAACCAGTGAAATACGGTTCAGATGYCGCCGCTCATACGGYGTGTGTTCTTCGAAGCGCCATTTTAAGCCGCCAAAGATATCTAGTTGTCTTTCAAGYGGTTGGCCGCCCATATAGCGTTGTAGYCCGTAATAACCCGCGCCGTCAAAATAGGCGTCTTCTAGCGAAAACCCATCTGGCGCTTTGCCAAGGTCTTCGGGGTATAGATCCAACACATAGGTGAAAACAGCACTGCGTTTTTCTTCGGTTATGAAGTCGGTGAAATCTTTGATGTAGCGGGTYTCACAAAATGGAAAATGCAAATATTCAGCGTTAAARCAATGGTACAACCATTCWCCATCAAAGGCTTTGATTAATTGATTTAGATAGGGGGAAATATCCGAGAAAAAGGCGTTTTCGATATCGACGGGGATGCAAATGTTCTGGCARCTTTCGGGGATATTCAATTCRGGKCGCTTGAGCACGAGAATATTTTTAAACCCCAAACGGTGATGATGTCGGATGGTTGAGGTCAGCCCGACAGTATCCTCTGCGAAAATGGCGCAGATAGGGCCTTTGACGATGCCGTCTTTGGGGATTTTAAAGTCTTTTTCAGACATGATGTTATCTGAGCCTGTTGTTTTTTAAGGACTGTATTTCGTTCAGCATTGAAAATCTACATGTGAAAAGTGAAAAAACTTTATCCTTTTATTCACACAGCGGTTGAAATCACATATTTGTTCCATATCTCATGGTTATAACGATGGGGATTAAGTAGAGATGACTGGTACGGATCAAGCAAATGCTGTCTTGCAAAGCGAAGAGCTAGATACGAAGGGCGGCGAAACCCTTGTAAGCTTAACGGCACGTATTGTTTCGTCACATTTAGCTTCGGCGGAAATGCGTCGCGAAGAAGTGCCTGATTTTATGGATGAAATCTATTCTAAATTGTCGGAACTTTCTGACCGTGGTGGCCCCCGACCCCGTCAGTCCCCAGCGATTCCTATTGGCGAGTCTATTACGCCTGATTTCATTTTTTGTCTGGAAGACGGTAAAAAATTCAGAATGTTGAAAAAACATTTGCGGTCTTGCTACAACATGTCGCCCGAGCAATACCGTGCGAAATGGGGCTTGGCACCTGAATACCCGATGGTGGCACCAAATTATGCGGTAAAGCGCCAAGAACTGGCCAAACAAAGCGGTTTGGGTAAAAAACGCGCCTAGAGGCTAGGCGTGGGGGCGTTGCGTATTTCTGTTTGCGGGTGTAGATGCCCAGTGTTTACTGTCATAACTTGAAGAATGCGCAATGTCTGATCCAAAAAAGCTGTTCATTAAAACCTATGGTTGCCAGATGAACGTCTACGATTCCGAACGAATTTCAGACGCTTTGGCGCCCAAGGGGTATTCCGTCACGACGGATGAGGCCGAAGCCGATCTGATTTTGCTGAACACCTGCCATATTCGYGAAAAGGCGGCGGAAAAGATTTATTCTGAATTGGGTCGTATGAAGACCCTTAAAGTCAAGAAGCCAAACCTAAAATTTGGCGTGGCTGGTTGTGTGGCTCAGGCCGAAGGTCAAGAGATTATCAACCGCCAGCCGATGGTTGATTTTGTTGTGGGGTCACAAGCCTATCACCGTTTGCCAAATATGGTGGACGCGGTTGAAGCAGGTGAAAAACCTGTAGAGATTGATTTTCCTGAAGAAGATAAATTTGACCACATCACGCGTGTAAAAGCACGCCGCAAAGCCCCGTCAGCCTTTTTAACGGTTCAAGAGGGTTGCGATAAATTTTGCGCGTTTTGTGTGGTGCCTTATACCCGAGGTGCCGAGGTTTCGCGCCCTGCAATAAAGATCATCGACGAAGCAAAAATGCTGGTAGATCAAGGTGTTGTTGAGTTGTCTCTGTTGGGTCAAAATGTGAATGCTTATCACGGGCAAGGGGCTGACGGCGAATGGACCTTGGCGCGGCTGATCCGCGAATTGGCTAAAATTCCCGACCTAAAGCGCATCCGTTTCACCACATCACACCCCAATGATATGGACGATGATTTGATTGCCGCGCATGGGGATACTGAAAAACTGATGCCGTATTTGCACCTACCTGTGCAGTCGGGGTCTGATAAGGTTTTGAAGGCGATGAACCGTAAACATACGGCGCAAGAGTATCTGAAATTAATCGACCGTATTCGCGGCGTACGTGCTGATATCGCTTTGTCGGGTGACTTTATTGTGGGCTTTCCAGGCGAGACTGAAGAAGATTTTCAGCAGACCTTGGATTTATGCGAAGCGGTTAAATATGCCCAAGCCTATTCGTTTAAATACTCTACCCGCCCAGGCACGCCTGCATCGGGTCGGGATCAAGTAGATGAGGCGGCAAAATCCGAACGTTTGGCACGGTTGCAAGTCTTGCTGACACAGCATCAATACGCGTTTCAAGAATCGATGATTGGCAAAACATTACCTGTCTTGTTGGAAAAGCCAGGTCGCTTGGAGGGGCAGTTGGTTGGTAAGTCTGAATACCTACACGCGGTTCATGTGCAGGCTGATCCAAGCAAAATTGGCCAAATTGTGCATGCGAAGGTGACTCGCACTGGACGCAATTCATTGCATGGTGACGTGGTATAAATCTGCAACATTCCCAATAAGTCTTTTGAAAACAGACGTGATTGGTACGTTTGTGGAAACAATAGGCYCAGATACTATAAGAATGTTTCCCATCTATGGATAGTATGTTGAAGTTTTACCTTCACAAATTGTAGATTTTTGTTASCCTGTGCGGTAAGAAAGTAATTAAAAGCAATTTAAATGTTTTTATGGTTAATCTTGAAGGGATGTTGAGGGTGATTAAAAAGGTAATTCAAGTTGCTAGTGTAGCCGCGATCGGGGTTTCAGTAGCATGTGCTAGTTTCGCGGATAGCGCGAGCCTGAGCATTACAAAGTCTACGCAGCAACAACGTTATGCGCCTGCAATTTGGGTTGACCCTGATGGGTGTGAACACTGGGCGATGGACGATGGTGTCGAAGGCTATATGACACCGCACGTAACGCGTGACGGTATTCCTGTTTGTCGCCGTGGTAACACATGTGCTGTGATGAATTCGGATCAGTTGTTTCATGTCGATAAAGCATATCTTAACGGTAATGCCCGCGCACGTTTACAACAGTTCTTTACGTCTTCAAATGCGACATCATTCTTGATCGACGGTCACACAGATAGCGACGCAAGCGACGGCTATAACATGAGTCTGTCAAAACGCCGCGCTGAAGCTGTGGCAAAAGTTGCCGCAAGTGTTGGTAAACGCGCACAAGCACGCTGGTACGGTGAACGTGTCCCCGTGGCATCAAATAGATAAGCCTCATGCGCCTGTGACGTCGTGCCCTCACCTCTGTTAGAGGCGCGCTCTTGTCTAGGAATACGCCGAATGACATAGCGCTTTTCACCAAGATCAAAAACCAGCTCAACAAAGGTAATCTCTTTTGGATCAGCATAGTCAGACAGCATGTCATCGGACATCCTCTCAGCACCTGATGACTGCCCAAACAGCGCAAAGGCGATCCCGTCGAATATTGTCGTTTTCCCAGCACCAGTGTCTCCATAGATGCCAAATATTCCAGCATCAAGCGCTGCGGTAAAATCAACGACCTCCCTGCCCGCATAAGGGCCAAAGGCATTCAAAGTTAGACGTATCGGGCGCATTACACAGCCCCTCTAACAGGCTGGTCGATAAGATGTCCCACCACGCCGGTCTCGGCTTCATTGAGCTTATCACCACGCACAAATTCAACGAACTCTCCGATCACACCCATCGGGTCATCCAATTTGGAGCTTGCC
>NVSA01000089.1 GCA_002401045.1 Paracoccaceae bacterium | reverse complement strand
AACGATTAATTTGGAAAACCCAAGTGAAGGTTGTGATTTAAACTACGTAGCTAATGAAGCTCAATCGACCGAAATACGACATGCTCTTTGTAATTCTTTTGGRTTTGGTGGTACGAATGCGTCACTTGTGATGGGTAAACTGGACAGTTAATTCGATGARTAAACACTTTGCTGCGAATTTCTTCAATTTGATAATTGTTGCGATGATTATCGYGGCAGGGGTYATTTTCTGGGCTAAAAACCAATACCAAACGAACGGGCCGTTGGCTGAGGAAAAAGTTTTCATCGTGCAACGGGGCGAAGGGGTCAACTCGATTGCCGATCGATTGCAAGATGAAGGCTTTATTTCCAGTGCGGTGCTGTTTCGGTTGGGGGCGCGGTATAATAAAGAAGATACCGGGCTGAAGTTTGGCGAATATGAAATCGCGTCGGGCAGCTCTATGGAAGGTGTTCTGGCATTGCTGACCAGCGGTGTGGGGATCAGCTATCAGGTGACTATCCCTGAGGGATTTTCGGTTTATCAGGTGATTGCACGSCTGAACGGCAATGAATTGTTGACGGGTGAGGTTGCGGATATTCCCAAAGAGGGCACATTGGCGCCGAATACTTATGGCGTGTCACGGRGTGAAGATCGCAATGTTGTGCTGAAACGTATGRCTGATGCGCAAGTGAAGATATTGGCGCAGGCTTGGGAAGGCCGTGCAAAAAACTTACCGCTGAAATCTGCCCAAGAGGTGTTGATTCTGGCCTCGATTATTGAAAAAGAAACGGGTGTGAATGCGGAACGTGAAGAAGTATCTGCAGTTTTCATCAACCGTTTAAACAAGGGTATGAAGTTACAAACCGACCCGACTGTGATTTACGGCATCACGCGTGGTAAAGCGTCTTTGGGACGGGGCTTGCGGCGCTCTGAACTGTCTAAGAAGACGGATTATAATACCTATATTATTCCTGCATTACCACCTGGCCCGATTGCTAATCCTGGTAAGGCGGCGATTGAAGCGGCGGTGCATCCAAGTGCAACTAAGAGCTTGTTTTTTGTGGCTGATGGCACTGGTGGGCATGTGTTTGCGACCAATTTACGGGCACATAATGCCAATGTTGCAAAATGGCGCAAGATCGAAGCAGAACGTCGTAAAGCTGCACAAAAAGCTAAAAATAACAAATAAAACAACAGGTTATAATGTTTGTTAACGAGGGGTGAACGCGCGGCGCGATCACCCTATGCGTGTATTTCTTGACTTTGCGAACGCTCGGATGTACACCTTGTGGCAAGCTGGAAGAAGTGGGTAACAGTGATCTGAAAAGGTCGCTGTTTTTCTGTTTTTGCTCGACGGTACGGACCTGAGAGGAAGCCATTATATATGACTGACGATATCCCTGAGGGGGTTAAGACACAGTTTGAGCGCACAAGACGTGCGCGAGAAACTTTTGAAAAATTTGCGACAGATTTAGAAGCTACGCTCGATCGGATCAACCCGGGTGGATTGGCTGTGCATGATCTGCCCAAAGATATTCAGAGCATTTGTGCGAGCTATAAGAAGACTTTGAGGTTCGCGAATGAGGAAGAGAGTGAACTTGCAAAACAATGCCAAGCCTTTAGTGGCGTCATCCAAGGCGGGGCCCTTGACCTTGAAGCCGCACGAACCGAAATCATTGGGCGCGTTGCTCGCTTGCGTGAGCGAGAGCGAGGTTGATGATTTTCTATCGGGGTTAAGTACCAATGCGCTACGCGCCTTGCCTTGGATGTTTGAGTTCTGGGCATTGCCGCATCAGATTGCCCCGCAAGGCACATGGAACACATGGGTGATTTTGGGCGGGCGCGGTGCGGGGAAAACCCGCGCTGGTGCTGAATGGGTGCGCGGCCAAGTTGAAGGTGCGCGGCCGACCAGTCAGGGGCGGTGTAAACAAATCGCGCTGATTGGCGAAACTTACGATCAGGTGCGCGATGTGATGGTGTTTGGCGACAGCGGGATTATGGCGTGTTCGCCGCCTGATCGCAGACCCAAATGGGAGGCAACAAAGCGGCGTTTGGTTTGGCCTAATGGGGCGGTGGCAACCTGTTATTCGGCATCCGATCCAGAGGCATTACGCGGCCCGCAATTTGATGGGGCTTGGGTCGATGAGTTGGCAAAGTGGAAAAAAGCCCGTGAGGCCTGGGACATGTTGCAATTTGCCCTGCGACTGGGCGACGATCCGCAACAGGTGGTCACCACGACGCCGCAAAATGTGGCGGTTCTCAAAGAGATACTGGCACAAGATGCGGTGGTGTCTACGTCTGCCCCGACCAGTGCCAATGCGGTGAATTTGGCGCAGAGTTTTTTAGATAAGGTGACGACGCAATATGCAGGATCATGGCGTGGTCGCCAAGAATTGGACGGCGAATTGCTTGAAGATGTTGAAGGCGCGTTGTGGTCTTTGAACGCAATAGATCAAGCGCGTGTGGAGACTGCAGGCGATCTGACACGGGTTATTATTGCGGTGGATCCGCCCACAACAAGCGGCGAGGCAGCCGATGAATGCGGGATCATTGTGGCAGGTGTTCGCATGAAGGGTGTGCCGCAAGACTGGCAAGCTTTTGTTATTGCTGATTTATCTATGGCGTGTGCCAGCCCGAATGCTTGGGCTAAGGCGGTCAGTGCGGCGGCTGTTGAATATGGTGCTGACCGTGTGGTGGCCGAGGTAAACCAAGGCGGTGATATGGTTGAAGCCATTTTGCGGCAACATTCGGCGTTACTGCCGTACCGCAGTGTTCATGCAACGCGGGGCAAGGTGGCGCGGGCGGAACCCGTGGCGGCACTCTATGAGCAAGGCCGGGTATTTCATGTCGGGGCGTTCAAAAAATTAGAAGATCAGATGTGCCAGATGAGCCTTGCTGGTTTTTCTGGAAAAGGCAGTCCTGACCGTGTTGATGCGCTGGTTTGGGCGTTGACAGATTTGATGATTGAACCTGCGGCGCAGTTTCATAATCCACAAATTCGAACATTAACTTACAGATAAATAAGGAGCGAGGCGAGATGGTTTTGCAATTTTTGCGGGGTAAGCCCGATCGTATAGAGATGAAGGCTTCGGCTGCGGCACCTGTTTTTGCGTTTCATGGTGCAGGGCGGCCTGCGTGGTCGGCACGCGATGTGGCGTCTTTGACGCGGACGGGGTTCGTTGGAAACCCTGTAGGGTTTCGCTGTGTCAAGATGATAGCAGAGGCGGCGGCGGCGGTGCCTTGGGTGTTATCAGATGGCCAAAAGCGGTTTGATATGCACCCGTTATTGGCGCTGTTAGATCGCCCGAATGGGGCGCAGAGCCGCACGGATATTTTAGAAAGTTTCTTTGGGCAATTACTGTTGTCTGGGGATGGTTATTTTGAGGCGGCGGGATCGGATACGGGGGCAGGGATTACCGAGTTATATGTTTTGCGTTCTGACCGTATGCGGGTGATCCCCGGGGCGGATGGCTGGCCGATGGCCTATGAATATTCGGTTGGGGCGAAGAAGCATCAGTTTGATATGACAGGGGATTTTTCCCCGATTTGTCATATTAAAACGTTCCATCCGCAAGATGATCATTATGGGTTGTCGCCGATGCAGGCGGCGGCTTGTGCGTTGGATGTTCATGCCTCGGCCAATCATTGGTCCAAGGCGTTATTGGATAATGCGGCGCGGCCTTCGGGGGCGATTATTTACAAAGGATCAGACGGGCAAGGCACGTTGGGGGCGGACCAATATGCGCGGTTGGTGGAGGAGATTGAGGCCAATCACCAAGGGGCGCGCAATGCAGGTCGGCCGATGTTGCTGGAGGGCGGGCTGGATTGGAAACCGATGGGGTTTTCGCCCTCTGACATGGAGTTCCAGAAGACCAAGGATAGTGCGGCGCGTGAGATTGCACTGGCCTTTGGGGTGCCGCCGATGTTGTTGGGACTACCCGGCGATAATACCTATTCGAATTACCAAGAGGCCAACCGTGCGTTGTATCGTTTGACGATTTTACCGCTGGTGAACAAGGTAACGGAAAACCTGTCGGCGTGGTTATCATCGGCGTTTGGACAATCGCTGAAATTGACGGCGGATTTGGACAAAATTCCAGCTTTGTCATCTGAACGGGATGCRCAATGGGCGCGGGTGCGTTCGGCTGATTTTCTAAGCGATGCTGAAAAACGTGTGATGTTGGGCTTGCCTGCGGTGGCACATGAGTAAGCGCGGGGCWGGMTCGCGGTTTTTATATGARCCTTTTGAYGCAACTGCCGCACGTATGGAGACCTATGAGAAGGTCACRCAAGAACGCTGGAGCGGGTTGGAGCGGCGTTTGGGGCAGATTGAGGACACGTTGGAACGGCTGGAAAAACGCCTTTGGTTGGCGGTTTTTAGTGTGGTTAGCATTTTGTTGGCACGCGGGGTTTTGAGTGTTTTGGACTACCAGCAGGGCTGAGTTTTCTTGGAAATTTGATTTTAGATAAAGTGGGATCATGATGATTTATGAGATAAATGATTTTGGGTTAGAGACGAAATTTGCCACCTTTGACGGGGCGGYGGCGTTGAAAAACGGTTGTGAAATATCGGGATATGCGTCGGTTTTCGGCGAGACCGATCAGTCAGGCGACGTGGTCAAGACAGGGGCCTATGCGGAGAGTTTGCGCCGTCTGAAGCAGGGGAAACGTTCGGTCAAAATGCTGTGGCAACATGATCCGACCAAGCCTATCGGGGTTTGGGATGAGGTACATGAGGNTGRCARARSNNCYTGWRYRNCAWWGGGCGATTATTACCTGATATTCAGGCGGGATCAGAGGCTTTGGCGTTGATTAAGGCCGGTGCGATTGATGGCCTTTCTATCGGGTATCGAACAATTGAAGCTGAAAAGTTCAATAATACTGGTAGAATATTACACAAATTGGAACTTTGGGAGGTATCGTTGGTTACATTTCCAATGCTTCCCCAAGCGCGGGTATCATCTTTGGCGGATGCTGAGGGTGATCTTGCACAAGAGCTGGCGGCGGCATTGAACGCGGCGCGCCATGAGATGCTGACCTAGGGTCGGCGAAATAACATCACACATAGGATTTATTTGATGAGCAACGAAGAGACCAAGTCTTCTTCGACGAAAGCGCTGTGTGCCAAACGAAGTGGTTTGGAAGTCAAAAGCGCGATGTCGGGGTTTTTAGACGATTTTTCAAAATTTAATTCAGRACTGAAATCGAAGTTACAGCTACAGGAAGATAGATTAGCAATGCTTGAGAAAAAAACAATTGAAACCAAACGCCCTGTTTTATCAACAGCGGCTGCTGTTGAAGCCCCGCATCAAAAAGCYTTTGCCGCATATTTGCGTGGCGGCGATGATGATGGTTTGCGTGCGTTAGAGATTGAAGAAAAGGCGCTGTCCTCGGCTGTTGCCGCAGATGGCGGTTATTTGGTGGATCCTGCGACGGCGGATAAAATTTCTAGTGTGCTCTATGCGTCATCGTCTATTCGMTCRATTGCGAATGTTGTGGCGGTAGAGGCAACGGCGTTTGATGTCTTGGTGGACCACACCGATATTGGCGCTGGTTGGGCCAATGAGACGGCGGATAGTACCGAGACTTCGACGCCGCAAGTGGAYCGWATTTCTATTCCGTTGCATGAACTGTCAGCACTGCCAAAAGCGTCACAACGCCTGTTGGATGATGCGGCATTTGATGTGGAAGGTTGGTTGGCTGAGCGCATTGCGGATAAGTTTTCGCGTGCAGAAGGCAGTGCGTTTATTTCAGGGGATGGGTCGGATAAACCGACGGGTTTTCTGGATTATACTGCCGTTGCGAATGCAAGTTGGGCCTGGGGTGATCTGGGCTATGTCGCGACGGGTATGGACGGTGATTTTGACAGCAGTGATCCTGCGGATGCGATTGTGGATTTGGTCTATTCGCTGGGCGCGCGCTACCGTGCCAATGGGACTTTCGTGATGAATTCGAAAACCGCAGGTGCGGTGCGTAAGATGAAAGATGCTGATGGGCGTTTCTTATGGTCCGATGGTCTGGCGGCGGGGGAACCTGCGCGTTTGATGGGCTACGCGGTGCTGATTGCGGAAGATATGCCTGATATTGCATCGGATGCGACGGCGATTGCCTTTGGTGATTTCCATGCAGGCTATACCATTGCCGAGCGCCCTGATCTGCGTATTTTGCGCGATCCGTTTAGCGCCAAGCCGAATGTTTTGTTCTATGCAACAAAACGTGTGGGCGGCGATGTGAGCGATTTTGCGGCGATCAAATTGCTGAAATTCGCAACCTCATAAAGACATAAGAACATGCATCCTTAGGGGTGCGTGAGCGGGGCAAGCAGATGATGTTTGCCCCGTATTGCAGGCCGTTTGGCCTTTGGACGTCCCTTGTGTCGTCTAGCTGCTCCCCTCCGTCCGAGCGATGCAGGGGCGTCCATTTTCTTGGAGTTTATTATGATATTAACAGAGCTTACTTCTGTGGCGGCGGCGGATTTGCCGATTGCAGAGCTGAAATCCCATTTACGATTGGGCACGGGTTTTGCCGAGGATGATTTGCAAAATCCGCTGTTAGAGACCTATTTGCGTGCCAGTATTTCTGCCGTGGAAGCCCGTGCGGGGCGTGTGTTGTTAACAAAGCAATATGGTTGGAATTTAACAGCGTGGCGGACTGCAGGGCGGCAAGTTTTGCCCCTGCGACCTGTGGTGTCGATTGACGAGGTAAAGTTGGTTGATGCGGGGGGGGCTGAGACGATTGTTGCATCTAGTGCGTATGATTTTATGGCCGATGATGTGTCGCCTGCGCTGATCTCTGTAGGGGCATGTTTGCCTGCTATTGCCAGTCGCGGGTCGGTTGAGATTATCTTTGAGGCGGGCTTTGGTACGACGTGGTCGGATGTGCCTGCCAGTTTGGCGCAGGCTGTTTTGTTGGTTGCGGCACATAGTTATGAACAGCGCGACGGCATGGGGGCAGGTTTGACGCAAACGGCGCTGGAATTGATCGAGCCATACCGTGTTATTCGACTGATGCGAGGTACGTGATGGACGATATTTTATTGAACAGACGTCTTGTGTTGCAAGATAGTGTTGAAGTGGCTGATGGCGCGGGTGGTTTTAGTACGACCTGGCAAAGCTTGGGGCAGGTTTGGGCGCATATTGATGCCCGCAGTGGCCGTATGCGCRAGGGGGCAAGTGCGGCTGTATCCGAGGTTCGATTTCGGATTGTTGTGCGCGCGGCCCCTGTTGGATCGTCGATGCGCCCCAAGGCGGATCAGCGGTTTTTGGAAGCGGCGCAGGCCTATGTGATTGATGCGGTGGCACCTTATGACATGGCCGGGCGGTATCTGGAATGCTGGGCGCGCCAWGAGGTGGTGGCATGAGTTATGCKGGTTCTGATGCGTTGCAAACGGCGGTTTATAYGGCGCTTGTAAATGACGCGGGGGTGACGGCTTTGGTYGGCAGTAACATCTTTGATGCGGTGCCGAGCGGGGTTTTGCCCAGTCTRTATTTGGCGATTGGYGAAGAGCGGGTTTTGAACCRATCGAGYATAACGCAGGCAGGTGCGRTSCATGATTTTGTSGTCAAAGTGCATGGCGATGTGTCTGGGTTYCAGGCGGTCAAACAAACGGCKGGGGCTGTTTGTRATGCGCTGATTGATGCGGATTTGGTGCTGACGCAAGGTAGTTTGACCAGTTTAGAATTTCGACTTGCGCGTGCGACCAAGGGGGTAAGTCCTGACCAAAGGGTTATTTCTTTGACTTTTCGTGCGCGGGTTTCTGATCTTTAATCTATTATTTTAAAAGGAAAAATTATGACAGCTCAAAGTGGTAAGGACCTGTTGGTCAAGATTGATATGGATAATGCGGGGTCTTTTGTGACGCTGGCGGGACTGCGGGCGAGCCGTATTTCGTTCAACTCGGAAACGATTGATACGACTTCTTTGGAAAGTGCGGGGGGGTGGCGCGAATTGCTCAGTGGTGGCGGTGTGCGCTCAGCGTCGATTTCGGGATCTGGTGTGTTTTGTGATGATGTGACGGATGCGCGGGCGCGTGAATTGTTTTTCAATGCGGCGGTTACGGATTATCAGGTGATTATCCCTGATTTTGGCACCATTGAAGGTGCGTTTCAGATCACGAATATTGAGTATTCGGGGAAATATAATGGTGAGGCAGTTTATGAGATTTCGCTGGCGTCATCGGGTGCTTTGACTTTCGCGGCGTTGTAATGGGCAACCSGTATCAAGGGGATGTGACCCTATGCGTCAACGGCCAAGATTTGCCGATGCGGCTAACGTTGGGGGCTTTGGCCGAGCTGGAAGAGGCTTTGGGCGACGACACTTTGATGGCATTGATTGAACGCTTTGAGGGCGGTGCCTTTAAGGCACGCGATATTGTGGCCTTATTGGTGGCTGGTTTGCGCGGGGCGGGTTGGTCTGGTGATGCGGGCGATTTGTTATCTGCGCAGATTAAGGGCGGACCTTTGGGGGCKGCGCGTGTGGCGGGGCAGTTGTTGTCGCGTGCCTTTGCGATTGTTGAATGACGGGGTTCGACTGGCCACAGATGATGCGCGTTGGATTGCATCATTTGCGGCTACGTCCCGATGAGTTTTGGGCGCTGACGCCTTTGGAATTTTTAAT
>NVSA01000088.1 GCA_002401045.1 Paracoccaceae bacterium | reverse complement strand
GACAAAGGTATCACGCCACTTGCCGCGCCCGATTTCTCAGTAGCAACGTTATTTTTTGAAAGCGGCATGGTGGCGCGCCTGACCTGTTCGATTGTTGCACCGCATGATCATGGATTACGGGTGTTTTGCGATGATGGGGTGATTTCTGTAGATAAAGCTTGGGATAATAATGCGCCTGTGAAGCTGCAACGCCGTCTTGTTTTACGTCGTAAGTTAATTGAGAAAACACGGCGTAAAACCTATAAATTGAAGGGCAAAACCCACCCTAAGGTCGGGCGTTGGGGGGCGGCGTCGATGAATTTTGCGCTTGGCCCTGTTGAGGTTTTAGAGGCGGTGGATGAAGGGCGTGCCTGTCGTTTGTCACCTGAATTCGCGTTGCATTTGACCGAAGTAACGCTGGCCATTCAAAACGCAGGTCGCGATGCAGGAGCGCAAAAAATGCGCAGTCGATGCGATGTAATTGAGCCAATGCCATGGGCACAGTGACCCGAAAAAAAAAGCGGATCTTGATCACGGGGGCAAGCGGTTTTGTTGGGCGTTCTTGTGTGAAGCAAGCGCGGTCACGGGGGCATAAGGTTCTGGCTGTGGTGCGAAATATGCAAAATCTGCCCCAAGATTGGGACGCAAGCGTGCAGGTTATTCCCTGTGATTTAGCAAAACAAGATGCGGTTTTGACCCTGTCTGCATTGGCAGATGAATTTGACACGGTCATTCATTGTGCCGCGCGCTTAACAGGGAGTGATGCAGATCATGCCGTCGATACGTTGGCGGCGTCTGAAAATCTGATTTCTGGGGTGCAAAATTTTGCGCCAAAGATCATCTTGGTCAGTTCTTTGTCGGTTTATTCTGGCCTGGCTCTTGCCCCCTTTGATGTGGTGGATGAAAGTACCCCGCTTGAGGATCATCCGCAAAACCGTGACGCCTATTGCCGTGCGAAATTGCATCAAGAGAGCTTGTTTAAGGCGGCAAAATGCCCGCTGACAATATTGCGCCTTGGGGCGGTTTAYGGKGCRGGTTCTTTGTGGAAYGGGCATTTGGGARTGGGCGYTGGYGCTGTMTTTTTACAAATTGGWYGGGGCGGTGAAATTCCTGTGACCCATGTGGATCACGCTGCSYTTGCATTGATATTGGCGGCGGAAAATGRTCTGCCTGACGGGACAGTTTTGAATGTGGTAGATGATGATTTACCGCAAAAAACGAGCTACCTTCARGCAATGCGAAACCATGGGTTTGTGAAGCCTGTTTTGGTCATTCCATGGCAGCTATTCCAGTTTTTCGGGCGTATTCTTGCGGCGGTCGGCTTGTCTGTRCCTGGTCTTTTGCGATCTGCGGTTCTACGCGCCCGAATGATGCCGTTAAAATATCATAATCAGCGGCTAAAGGATCAATTGAATTGGCACCAAGCCGTGCCAACAGATCAAGCGATTGCGCAAGCAATGGCACAAAGTAGTGAGTTGTAGATGTCTGTGAAAAACGGTCATATGAGYGGCAAAATTGCCTATTTAACGGGGGAATACCCCCGTGCGACGGATACGTTTATTCAACGCGAAGTCGCAGGGTTGCGCGACCTTGGGTTGCAGGTTGAGACCTGTTCTATYCGCCGTACTGGCGTGGATCATCTGGTCGGCGCTGAACAAATAGCAGAGGCCAAAAATACCTTTTATATTTTGRCGCAGGCCAAGCGTCCYTTRCRKTTGATTGYSRCSCATATMGRSGYGCTGRYMYGYAATCCTRTTRGSTATTTYAAKACGTTGGCRCTGGCCTAYCRAACGCGKCCTTTRGGSRTWAAAGGCACGCTGTATCAGCTGTTTTATTTYRYYGAGGCRATTGTTTTGGCGGCGTATCTACGCGACCGCAAAATTGCGCATTTGCATAATCATATCGCTAAATCCAGTTGCTCGGTTGCGATGCTGGCAAGTCACTTTAGCGGCGTGCCCTATAGCTTTACGCTGCATGGCCCCGATATCTTTTTTGATCCGATGCATTGGCGTCTGGATGAGAAAATCAAACGGGCTTCTTTCGTGTCTTGCATCAGTCATTATTGCCGTAGCCAAGCGATGATTTGGTCGCGGCCTGTGGATTGGGATAAGTTACATATTGTTCATTGTGGGGTTGATCCTGCGCGCTATAAAGCGGCGAAAATCGTGCAAAACAGCCCGCTGAAGCTAACTTTTGTTGGGCGTTTGGCGGCGGTTAAAGGGCTCCCTGTTTTATTTCAAGCTTTGAAAACCCTATCGTATCAGGGCGTGGATTTTGAACTGGATGTGATCGGGGATGGTCCTGATCGTGCGGCATTGGAAGTCTTGGCGCAAAGGGGTGCTTTGCAAGGTCGGATCAATTTCTTAGGGTATAAATCACAAAGCGATGTGGCTGAATTTTTGACGCAAAGCGATGTTTTCGTTCTACCCAGTTTTGCTGAAGGCTTGCCTGTGGTGCTGATGGAAGCGTTAGCCGCAAGCGTGCCTGTGGTCGCGACGCAAATCGCGGGCGTGTCCGAATTGGTGCAAGACGGGGTGAATGGTTATTTGGTGTCTGCAGGGGATGAAACGGCCTTAGCCGACAAGCTGGATGTTTTAATGCGTAACCCTAAATTACGATCAAAAATGGGTAAATCTGGTGCGGAAATAGTAGCGCAAGAGTTTGATATATCAAAAGAAACCTCTCGGTTGGCACAGCTTTTTAAAAACTACCACCTAGGCCATAAAGCCATGGATATTCGCCCAAGGGGATGTGATGAATAAACCGCTAGAAAATGTGGCACTGGTGATTATTGGGCGCAATGAGGGCGCGCGTCTGGTCGCTTGTCTGGCCTCGGTTCAAGGGCGGTTTAGCCAGATTGTCTATGTGGATTCTGGCTCAAACGATGACAGTGTTGCGCAGGCAAAAGCGGCAGGGGTGATTGTGCATGAACTGGATGCTGACATGCCTTTTACGGCGGCGCGCGCGCGCAGTGCAGGTTTTGACGTGCTGAAATCGCAAGGGCCGTTGCCTGATTTTGTGCAGTTCATTGATGGGGATTGTGTGTTGCGACAAGGCTGGATTGATCAAGCTTTGCGAGCGATGCAAGACAATCCTAAGCTGGGTATTGTGACCGGCTGGCGGTCTGAAATTCATAAAGACGCGTCGATTTACAATGCGCTGTGTGACTTTGAATGGCATAGACCTGCGGGGGTGATTGCGGCCTGTGGCGGCGATATGTTAGTGCGTAGTACGGCGTTTGAGCAGGTGGGTGGTTTTAACGCCTACGTGATCGCGGCAGAGGATGATGAATTTTGTGTACGCGTTGGTAATGCGGGTTGGGAATTGGAGCGGTTGCCCGTTGAAATGACCCGCCACGATGCCGCTATGACACGGTTTTCGCAGTGGTGGCGCCGCGCGGTGCGCAGTGGTCACGGTTTTGCCCAAGTGGGGGATTTACACAATGGATATTTCAGCAAAGAACGTAAACGGGTTTGGTTTTACGGCGCTGTTTTACCCATGGTTTTTTTGGTGGGGTTGGTATGGTGCAAAATCTTGGCATTGGTCGTTTTGGGCATCTATGGGCTGTCCTATATCCGCACGGTGCAAGGCTTGATCAAACAAGGGTTGCCTGCCAAAGAAGCGGCAAGTCATTCTGTTTTATTAACCCTGTCAAAGTTTCCAAACCTGCTGGGTATGCTGACATATTATCGGCGTAAACGGGCAGGGCTTGGCATGAATATTATTGAGTATAAATAATGCGTAATCAAAAAGGTAAGGCGTGATATGTCACAATCTGTGCAAAAAATCGGGATCATCGGAGCGGGTTATATTGCCGATTGGCATGCCGAAGCGATTAAGGCCTGTCCTGATGCAAAATTGGTTGCGGTGTGCGATCAATCTAGAACTTTAGCGGATGCTTTTGGCGCGAAATATGGCGTGCAGAGTTTTTATTCTGTCGATGATTTGATTGCGTCCAATATTTGTGATGCGGTGCATATTTTGACACCACCCAGTTCGCATAAAGCCCTTGGTGTGCAGTGTTTGGACGCAGGGCTGACGTGTTTTATTGAAAAGCCGTTTGCCTTGAATGTGAACGATGCCAAAGCGTTGAATAAAGCGGCGGCGGGGGGCAATTTGGGCGTTGGGCATAATTTCTTGGGATTGCCGTCTTATGAGCGGATGAAGGCGGCGTTGCGCTGTGGTGATTTGGGGCGTGTGGCCTCGGCTGATATTAATTGGAACCTGCCGCTGGCACCGCTGCGTTCAGGGCCGTTTGGGTTGTGGTTATTACGTGAGCCTAAAAACCTGTTGCTTGAACTTGGCCCCCATTTGATGGCCTTTGCGGTGGATCTGTTTGGCGCGCCTAAAATCTTACATACAATCCCGTCTAATCCGATTGAATTATCAGGTGGTGGGACGCGGTATCAAAGCTGGAAAATTATTGCCCGTGCGGGCGATGTGGATTTGACGTTCAACATTAACCTTGTGGAAACCATGGACGATCGTTCGGTGACCTTACGCGGCTCTAGCGCCATTGCGCGACTGAATTATGCCAAAGATACGCTGGTTCTGGAACGGGATAATGCGGCGGATATTGTGGCGAACCCGTTTGTCTATCAAGGCGCGTTGGCATGGCAAAATATCCGTGAGGGTAGTGTGAATCTGGCGCGTCATGTGGCGTCATTGAACCGAAAGTCGCCTATGGGCTGAGTTTTAGCCGCTCGATTGATTGTTTTTACAACTCTGTAGCGCGGGGCAAGCCGATAGATGCACGCTTTAGCGGTGCTTCGGCGCAAATGGTTTCAAAAGCCCTAGACGATGCGATCAAACGGGCGCCCAAAGCGGTGATGCAGCCCGATGTTGTGAGCGTGCCGAGTAAGAAGCCAAAACCGACGGTGATGGTGATCGGCGGCACGGGTTTTATCGGGCGGAGTTTGACCCGTGATCTGGTATCGCGTGGGCGGGATGTGCGGGTGTTTAGCCGTGGGTCAAACGGGCCGTTTGGCGATATTGCAAGCAATGTCGAAGTGTTTTCGGGCAGCCTGCACAGTGCAGATGATTTGGCCCGCGCGATGCAGGGCATTGATGTGGTTTATCACTTGGCAAAATCCATGGATGACACTTGGGAAGACTGTCTGAAAAATGATGTCGGCGTTACCGTAAAAATCGCCCAAGCGGCGATTGATGCGGGGGTCAAGCGGTTCATCTACACTGGTACGATTGCCTCATATGATATGTCAGAACCCAGCCAGATTATCCGCGATGATACGCCGTTCGACGATGATATGAGCGACCGTAATTTATATGCCCGTTCAAAAGCGGCCTGTGAAGCAGCACTTTTGGATTTGCACGACAAGCAAGGCTTGCCGCTGGTGATTGCGCGGCCTGGAATCGTTCTGGGTAAAGGCGGGCCATTGCAACATTGGGGCATTGGGCGCTGGCAAGGCGCTGGTACGGTGCGAATTTGGGGCGATGGGCATAACAAATTGCCCTTCGTGCTAATCGATGATGTTTGTGACGGAATGATCCGCATGATTGATACCGATGATGCGGTTGGCAAAGCCTTTAATCTGGTCGGTGCCCCGATGATGACCGCGCGGGATTATTTTGCTGCGATCCAGTCTGAATTAGGCGCGCGTATTGTGGTGAAATCTGGCTGGTTACCAGCATTCTTTGGTGTGGACGCAGTGAAATATGTGCTGAAACGCCATGCGTTGGGGCRCAAACAAGCCGTGCGTGCRTCGCTGAAAGACTGGAAATCACGGGCGCATTTCTCAGCTTTTGACATCTCGCAATCACAAGAAATACTGGGTTGGACGCCGATCCAAGATCGGGCAGAGTTTGTCAAACGCGCGATCGTTGAGGCTGATTTATTCGGATTTTAACGATTTTACCGCAGTCAGTGCCATAATTTCGTCGCTAAATTTGTATAAAATCGCGCCTAATTAACCTCGTGACTGTGTAACGCGTGAATATTGGATTGAAAATACGATGACTGGATATAAAGATTCTCTATATGGGCATGACGTGATGCACGATGCCCAGAGTGCGAATTCTGAGCACGATACAGTCCTGCGCGGTGGTGAACCCGGTCCGCGATCGTTGCCAGTTGTGACGGATACAGACCCTTGGAAAGATATTCGTCTTGCGAAATTGAACCGTAAATATCTGATGCGTCAGCGTGTGGTGAGCGGAAATCCCAATGAGCCAGCACATGCGGTTTTTGATGTGTTGCGCACGCGGTTGCTAAGAACTCTGCATGAAAATGGTTGGAATCGGGTGGCGATTACGTCGCCGACAGACGGGTGCGGCAAAACCTTTGTAGCGGCGAACCTTGCGCTTAGTTTGGCGCGGCGTGAAAGTGTGCGCACGATTTTGATGGATATGAATTTACGCAGCCCTGAATTGGCTGATGTTTTCGGATTGAAAACGAGCGGCCCTTTGGCAGAGTATCTGTTTGGAAATATTACTGAGGCTGACCACTTTTTACGGGTCGGGCCCAATCTGGCTTTGGCGTTAAACAGTCGTGCTGAAATCGATGCATCAGAATTATTGCAACGTCCAAAGACCAAAGAAACGTTGGAAGTCATGCAGATGGAATTAGAACCCGATGTGGTGCTTTATGACATGCCATCGATTTTGAARAACGATGATTTGTTGTCATTCCTACCACAAGTTGACGGGGTTTTATTGGTCGTTGGCGGCGGAATTACCAAAGCGGCTGAAATCAGGCAAGTYGAAAATCTGCTGGCAGATCAAGTGCCRCTTTTGGGCGTTGTGATGAACAACGAAGAAGATCCGTTGCGCAGTTTTTTTAAGAAATAGCGTTGCGGGGCTAGCTTGCGCTTGATGCAATRAATTGCAAAATATAGACGGCAATCACGAGTAAAATCACTGCAAACAGAACAAATACTAAGCGTTCTTTGGCWCGTTCACGCGTGGTGCTGACATGCGGAACACTCACGACAGGGGTGATTTGTAGCGCCTTTTCAAGCTGTGCGGCATTGCGCAACACGGGGTTCATGAACTCGGTTAACAAGGTTGCCGCAATCGCCAAAAGCATGCTGATAATACCGCCCATAGCGACGATTTTCTTACGGTTAGGCGAAACAGGCCAATCGGGCAGGGTTGGGTTTTCTAAAACCACCAAGTCATTGGATTGCGCCCCGCTTTGCAACATTTGCCCGATCTCAGCCTCGGCGCGGTTTTTTGTAATCACTGAATATTGCTCTTCAAGCTGTTGCAAACGACGTGTCAGTTTACTGYATTCAGTCTCAACAAAAGGCGCGGCATCAAGGGCTTGATCCAATTGTGAAATACGTGATGCAATGAGCAGTTTTTGATCTCGTAGYAAGCGCAGTTGGTTTTGAAAACTTGATCCCAACAGTTTGTCTTTTTCGCTTTGCAGTTCGACAATTTTTTGATCGACTTCCAACATTGCAGTTTCCAAATTGTTGCGCAGCCCCAATTGGCTGGATTGCGCGCCAGGTAAGGAATTTGAATATTTTCGTTTGAATACAGCGACTTCGATATCTAATTCTGCAATCGCGTCGTTGACGCGCATTTCTTCACCTTGGAAAAAAGACAGCGCCGTTTTGGCGCGATCTATGCGGCTTTGCTTGCTTTGTTCTAACACGCTGGTGACCAGTTCTTGCGCCACATCAACGGCCAGTTGTGGGTCGTTCATGCGTACCGAGATATTCAAGGCAGATGGTGCAGCATTGGGTTGCCATGCTTGTGACTGATTCAAAATCTGCTCAATACGGGTCGATGTGCGCAGGGCATTCACCTTGTCGGTTTGGGTCAAATCACCATTTGCAAACAGGCCGAATTTTTCGACAATTCGCAATACATTATCGCGCGCCATGATGCGTTGCTCAACCTGTTGCAGATATTGCGCGGTTGAGTTCTGCACCGTGCCGCTTTCAATTTTCTGTGAAATTCGGGAATTTCCGACCTGAATAACGGCCGTGGTTTCGTATAGTTTAGGCTGTTTTAGCGCATAGCTGATCGAGAATACGACGCCCAACAATATGATGGGCAGCCAAATGAGCACACGGCGACGCAAAATACCGATAAAGTCCGCAATAGAGGTGATCTGGTTCATAGGCTTGCTCTCGTTAATATTGCGCTGGTTATAACATCTTGCCCGCTAAAGCAAAAACGCCCCTGAATATTTGTGTAATCTGTGTCAATTTCGCTGGAAAGAACGGCGTTAAAGCTGCCTGCGTCTAGATCAGGTAGAATTGTCACGGCGCTGAAACCAAAGACATGTTGGACGCTTGGGTACAGGCATTTATAGATGGTTTCTTTGGCACTGAAAATCAGCGTGGCAAGGTCGTGGGATTGGTCGGTGGAAAATCCGCTGAGCCAGTCCAGTTCAGAGGCGATGCAGATTTCTTGCGCTAATTTATCCGTCACACGTTTGCGCCGCTCAATATCAATGCCGATGCTTTTCAGGTTACTGGCAGACGCGGCCACGGCGATTGCGATCTCTTTGGTATGCGAAATAGATCCGATGAAACCCTGCGGCCAAATCGGTGATCTATCTTCATGGGCGCGGACATGGTGATCCGATGCACCTGCTTGAATAAGCGCTGTTTTGGCACAATGACGTCCGCGTAAAAACTCGGTTTGGCGCGGCGCGGCCATGCGCTGTAATCTGGGATGATCGCGCAAATCTTGGGCGCTTGGCGACAATGGGTCATCGCAAGAGGCACAAGACACTGACGCGGGCAACAATGATTTCAAAGCTTGGGTTTGGACTCATGATATGTGCAACACTCAA
>NVSA01000087.1 GCA_002401045.1 Paracoccaceae bacterium | reverse complement strand
ATGGTTGAGCGGCAGTTATGCAATTCCAGCCGCAGATATCGACGAAGAAGACAGCATTTCACCCACTTCTGCACCACAAGATCAGAATATCCACTAACAAGGCAAATTCTCTCTTGCGTGACTGGGCTGTGTGACCTAAAACGCCCCGACCCAGCGATGAGTTTTATGCATCGCAAACAAGTGCCCGAGTAGCTCAGGGGTAGAGCAGTGGACTGAAAATCCTCGTGTCGGTAGTTCAAATCTACCCTCGGGCACCATTTTTCTAAACAGAAAATAAGATACGCTTACGTAAGGAATTACGTATTCAATACATCACAAAATTTTTGACGGTTTGGTGTTTCGGCGAACCTAGCAGGCTCGCCGAATATCTTAAGAATTAATCAGCCAAAAACGCTGCGTGCAATCTAGCTTGATGCAAATTCGCTTTTAGTTGCGCGTTTGCAATCCGCGTGATGCGAGCCGTATCTGGATGCTGATCTGCAACAGCCAAAGTGCGCACCCACAAGCAGTTCAGCAATGTTTGTGCTGTTAGTGCCATAAAGTGGTGCGCATGGGGTGATGCGTCGTCGGTAGCCAGTAGCGCGGCACGGGCAGTGCGCCACAACTCAGCACATTGCGCGATGTTGCCCACACCCTTTGCCCCATCCAGCTCATCTGCCAAGAAGGTATCGAATGCATCGCCAGAAGCGCCGCCCAGCAGCCGTGTCGCAAGGCCCCGTTCATGGATAGCATTCGCCCCTTCGTAGATCGCAGAGATACGAATGTCGCGGTAGGTTTGATCCAGCAAGTATTCTTGCAAATAACCGTAACCTCCCAAAACTTGCATGCCCATTTCAGCACCGCGCATCCCTGCTTCGGTACAATAAACCTTAATGATTGGCGTCAGAAATTCGACAAACGCAGGATTGTCACCACGTTCCATTTGCACAAAAGCAAGATGCGTCATTGCGCGACTACCCAGCGCAGCAGCGTCGATTTCGTCCAGTATACGGCGCACATCTGCATGTTGGTTCAACGTCGCAGGCGAGCCGTCCGCATTGCGACCTTGCACACGCTCAGCGGCATAATCACTGGCAATATCATGCGCACGTGCCGCGTGGGCAACCCCTTGCAAAGCAACATCGCCCCGCGCGTGGTTCATCATTGTAAACATTGCCGCCAAACCACGACCTTGTTCACCGATCAATTCAGCATCAGCATCATCAAATGCCAACTGGCATGTCGGTGAGGCATGAAGACCCATTTTTTCCTCAATACGTGTCACAGACACCGCATTGCGGCTGCCATCTTCACGGGTACAAGGGCATAGAAACAATGACAGGCCTTTGATGCCATCATCGGAAGTCCGTGCCAGTACCAAGTGCAAAATACGCGCACTCATGTCTTGGTCACCACCAGAGATGAAGATTTTTTCACCCGTGATTTTCCAGTTATCGCCACTTTCGGTCGCACGACAACGTACCCGCCCAAGATCGGATCCCGCGCCTGGTTCAGTCAGGCACATAGTGGCCAGCGTTTCACCTGATGCAAGCGATGGGATCAAGCGTGTTTTTTGCTCATCCGTACCGAATTTTAAAATTGTGCGTGCCGCACCTGTCACCAAACTGGTAACCATTTGCAAACTTTGATTAGCACCCGAAAAAATCTCAGATGTAATTGCCAACATCATGGTATCCATGCCTTGACCATCATAGTCCTCGGACATGTTTAGCCCCGGCCAGCCCTGTTCACTATAAGACTGATACAGTTCTTTAAAGCCTTTGGGCATGACCACACGACCGTCAACTAACTGGCAACCCTCAAGGTCACCAGTCGCATTGAGCGGCGCGATTTCACCTTCTGCGAAAGACGCAAAATGGCCTCCGATTTCAGCGGCAAATTCTGTATCCCACGCGGCAAGGGCAGTCGCCCCTGCTACGTGATTCAAGGAAAACAGAATGTCATCAAGCGGTGCAACAAACGGTTTCATATCATTCTAGCCCCAACAAACGTGCGGCATTACCTTTGATGATATCTTCGCGCAATTCATCCTTGATGCCGATTTTTTCAAAATCAGACAACCAGCGTTCAGGGGTAATCATTGGCCAATCAGACCCAAACAAAACTTTTTTACGCAGGATTGAATTACAATAGCGCACAAGAATGTCTGGAAAATACTTTGGCGACCAACCGCTTAGGTCAATATAGACATTTGGTTTGTGTTGCGCGACTGAAAGCGCCTCTTCTTGCCAAGGGAAAGAAGGATGCGCTAGGATGATTTGCATGTCAGGGAAATCCACTGCCACATCATCCAGATACATCGGGTTTGAGTATTTCAGACGCATACCATTACCGCCGCGCATACCGTTACCAACACCTGTTTGGCCTGTGTGGAACAGCGCAATACAACCCTCTTCGGCAATCGCTTCATAGAGTGGATATGCAATGCGGTCGTTCGGATAAAAACCCTGCATTGTCGGATGAAACTTAAAGCCTTTGATGCCAAAATCTTTAATCAAGCGACGTGCTTCACGCACCCCCATTTTACCCTTCCAAGGGTCAATGGATGCAAACGGGATCAAAACATCATCGTTCTCAGCAGCTATTTCAGCCACTTCTTCGTTTTTATAACGGCGGTATCCCGTTTCACGTTCTGCATCGACGGGGAAAATCACCGCCGCGATGTTTTGCTCACGATAATGTGCCGCTGTTTCTTCAATCGTGGGCGGATGCTTCCAAGGAGCATTGAAATACTCGGCCATTGTCGATTGCAAGTCATCATAACCGTCATCGGCATGACAGCCGCAAGGTTCTTCGGCATGTGTGTGAAAGTCAATCGCACGTACTTTTGAAATATCTATCATTTGTTTTGTCCTTTATATATTAGCGGTCGCAGGGTCTGCATCGTCATAAAGACGTTCCAGTAAATCCGCGCGACGTGTGAGTACTTTTACAAAGTTGATGCTGCCCTTTGGCGTCAGCTCACCATCACCGATTGAAAGTGGTTCAGATAAAACAATTGCCCGTGACACGTAGATCGAACTCGCACTGAATTCTTTCGCACGCTCAGCCAAACTGTCTTTAATTTCTGCCAACAATTTTGGATCAGTAATAGCACCATTGTCATCCGTCAGATCAAACCCTCGGTCTGATAATTCTGACATATCAGGGAAAATCATCACCCCGATTTGGTTCAAGTTCGCCCCTGTAATCACAAGGTCAGCAACCACAGGCCCCAAACAGACCAACATATCAATCCGCAACTGTGCCGCGCGCACCCAAGTGCCTGATAACAATTTGAAATCTTCTGAAATACGCCCATCGAACCGCATACCGCGGTTCATATCCGTTGGATCAACAAACTTCATCGCATCGCCTGTGATAAAGAAACCTTCGTCATCAAAAGACTCGGCGGTTTTTTCAGGTGCTTTAAAATAACCAGGCATAACGTTATCACCCTTCACCCGAACTTCACAGCGCATATCCTTATCAGGTATCAGCTTAACGATTGTGCCATTCATCGGCACCCCAATCACACCTGATCTTTCAGTAGGTTCCTGTTGAATCATTACCGAAGGTGCCGTTTCTGTCAGCCCCCACGACGATGTCATCAACGGAACTTCCCCTTTGTATTTCATTGCAAGCGCCTCATAACCTTGCCACACGTCCTGCGGCAATGAAGCCCCTGCATAAAGAATCAAATCAAGCTCAGAGAAAAAACGTTTGCTGAGTGCATCATCTTTACGCAAAGCATCCAACAACCAGCTGAAACCTAACGGTACATTGAACGCAATCGTTCCTGTTTGTAGATTTAAATTCTCAATGGTTCGGGCAAATAATTTCTTTGTTGGCTTACCGTCATCAATATAGAAGCTTCCACCATTAGACAGCGCCATATTGATGTTATTCGAGCCACCAAAAACGTGGTTCCATGGCAACCAGTCCACCAAAACAGGAGGGCCGTTATTTAGGAAAGGCAAAGAATCCTTCATCATCGCTTGATTTACACACATCATTTTATGCGTCGTAAGCACAGCTTTCGGCAGTGACGTTGATCCAGATGTCATCAATAATTTTGCAACTGTATCCGCATTCACCAGACCGAATGCCGCATCAACATCAACGCCTGCATCACCCTTTAACAAGTCGCTAAAGGATGTCACATCAGTGCGATTTCCAGTGTTGCTGGCAACAATTTCGATGCCGTTCAATTGATCCAACTCGAGCGCGGCCTTGTACTGATTTACATCAGATACAAACGCCATCTTTGGTTCAACCAATTCAATGGCATGGATCAAGCGGCCATGGGCCTCTGTGATCAAGGAATATTGTTCAGCCAAAGGCACTGTCGGAATACCTGCGTATTGTCCTGCTAAAGACAGCAACGCATGATCGACGCTGTTACCTGACATGATCAAAATCGGTGTGTCCGCATTCAAGCCACGTGCCAATAAAGACGCTGCAATTGCGCGTACTTTTTGCAAGGTAGAAAGATAGGTCTCTTGACGCCATCCTGCCCCGCTACGTTCGGCAATAAATACTGTATCAGGCGATTTTTCCGCCCAGTTGTGAAGCCAGTCACCCGTACGTTCAACACTTGGGCTTAAAGCATCTTTTGATGTTAAAAGAATGGTTCCATCAGCGCGATCTTCGCGGTGGACATTGTGCGGTTGAAAATTAGTTGTTCGTTTCATCGGTCAGCACCTCCTTTGCTGTGCTCAATAAACTGCAGAGCATCRATTGTTTTTTGCCGTATTGTGGGATCTAAATCACCCAGCAATTGCTTCTCCCCCTTAGCAACTGCCGCTATGGCYTCTTGCGTCAARCGACGCCCTTTTACGGTTAAGTTCAGCGCATAGGCACGCCTGTCTGTTGGAACTTTATCCCGTGTAATCATTCCCTGTTCTTCCAGCTGATCCAAGATAACCACGAGATTTGGGCGTTCAATTGACAGAGCATCTGCCAATTGRGACTGCCGCAATCCAGGGTTATCATAGACAACTTGTAAGGCTGAAAACGTCATCATACGCAGGCCAAATGGTTTTAAGGCCTGCGATAAATCGACCAAGAGCACATTAAGAGCAAGCTTCATATTATACCCAAGAAACTTGCGCAAAGTAGCGTCTGWTATGACAGGCGCTATTTTTGCCTTTTTGGATGTATTCGTTTTGGCTTGCCCCATCTGCTTAGCTAAACGTTGGCGCGCGTTTTTCTAAAAACGCAGCCAAACCTTCAACCGCGTCAGGGCTGGTTTGTGTTAAGGCAGCACAGAGGCTTTCTGTAAACAAACCGTCCGCTTTTGCCATGTCTTCGATACGGCTTAGAGCTTGGATCATTACGTAGTTTGATAGCGGTGCGTTCTTGGCAATTTTACGAGCCAGATCAATGGCCATTTCCAAAGCTTCGCCTTCACCGACAGAATAATGCGTCAAACCAAGTGCCAAACCTTCATCGGCTGTATACTTGCGCCCTGTTAGCATCATTTCAACCATGCGATCAGCGCCTAGAATACGGCCAACGCGCACACTCGCACCACCACCGACATAGATGCCACGACGTCCTTCAGGAAGTTGAAAAATCGTAGAAGGTTCCGCTATGCGCACATGTGTCGCCGTTGCCAATTCCAGACCGCCACCGATCACAGCGCCAAACATTGCGCTGACAACAGGCAAACCACCATATTGAATACGGTCCATCACTTCATGCCATGCACGAGAGTGACGCATTGTGCCTTCAGCGTCACGGCTAACGTGTTCACTCAGATCCAAACCAGAACAGTAATGTCCAGCCATCCCTGTTAAGACAGCGACTTTAACCTCTTTAGGCGGGCTTCTAAAAAACGTATCAATTTCAGTCAGCAATTCATCACACATTGCATTACGTTTATGCGGACGCGTCATTGTTAAAACAGCGACTTCGTCTTTGATTTCAATTTCTAAATATTTATCAGTCATGGGATAATCCTTAGCGAGGGGGAAGACGCACAGCGCCGTCCAAGCGAACGGTTGTGCCGTTCAAGAAGGGGTTCATAATGATTTGTTCTGCCAGCATTGCATATTCATCTGGCATGCCTAGCCGTGCAGGGAACGGAATATTTGCTGTAATTTGGGCAGCAACTTCTTCGGGTAATCCCGCCATCATTGGGGTCTCRAACAGACCYGGCGCAATTGACATCACACGCACACCAGAGCGGGCGAATTCGCGCGCCGCAGGCAAACACATCGACGCGATAGCGCCTTTAGATGCCGCATAAGCCGCTTGACCAAGTTGGCCATCTTGCCATGCAACAGAAGATGTATTGATAATAACRCCGCGCTCAYYGTCYKKMWNCKGTKCMRGGTCAGCCATCGCACGGGCGGCGTGGCTCATCACATAATATGTACCGAACAAGTTCACACGCATGGTTTTCTCAAAGACATCAAAAGACATCTTACCTTCGCGCCCTACGATACGTGCCGCCATACCAACACCAGCACAGCTAATCGCAATACGTGCTGCACTGCCCAGCTGATCTTCGACAGATTTAAACGCGGCGGCCACGCTGGCCTCATCGCTTACATCTGTCTGAATGGCAATTCCGTTGATTTCAGCGGCAACTTCTTGCGCGTTATCAACTGCAAAATCTAAAATAGCGACTTTTGCGCCACCAGCGGCCAAACGACGTGCGGTTGCGGCACCAAGTCCGCTACCCCCGCCTGTTACGACTGCAATATGTCCGTCAAGTTGCATGTTATCCCTCCAAATAATGCTTCTATATAATAGTTATACTTTATACCTATTAATTGCAACGATTCTTTTGCTCTGCAAACCAGACGGAAATTTTAGAATTTTAGGCTTTGTAATCCGCAAGGCTCACGTCGTTTTGCGCGCACCATTCCAATGCAGGACTAACAGCCCAGACCAGCGGGTCCTCTTTGGCGAATACGTTCAACCGCTCGACAATATGGGCAGCCCCCAATGTATCGGCATAGCACATCAAACCACCGCGCCAGCGCGGGAAGCCGTAGCCAAAGACAGTGACAAGATCGATGTCGCGGGCAGATGTTGCAATACCTTCGTGCAAAATATTGGCGGCTTCATTGATCATTGCCAACACCAAACGCTCACGGATTTCAGCCTCACTAAAATCACGCTGTTCTACCTTGGCAAAATAAGCYTCTTCACGCACCAAATCCTCGATCAACGGATCRATAACTTTACCGCCACCGCCTGGGTAGCGATACCAGCCAACGCTGGTCTTTTTACCCAAGCGTCCCTCGGCCACCATRCGGTCYGCAATCGGRATATAACGRCGRTTKGGATCACGGGTCGCATCTTGGCGACGCCGATTTGCATGGGCAATATCCAGCCCTGACATATCCTGYGCCTCATAAGGCCCCATGGCATAGCCAAAAGTGACCATCACCTCGTCGACATCCCAAGGRGCYGCRCCATCCATYAARATAGTATCYGCCGCTTCGCGGTAACGCGCTAAAATACGGTTRCCGATRAASCCATCACAAACCCCTGCCAGYACAGGRACTTTSTGCAGATGTTTTGCCAGAGCAAAACCCGTGGCCAGYGCAAYATCCGAACTGGCATCACCGCGCACAATTTCCAAAAGTTTCATAATATGGGCAGGCGCAAAAAAGTGCAGACCGACAACCCGCGCAGGATTAGCCACACAGGCCGCAATTTGGTTCAAATCCAGATAGGATGTATTAGACGCCARAATCGCATCACTGGGCAGATGTTTTTCCAGTTCCGTAAAGATCGTTTTCTTGACCTCAAGRCTTTCAAAAGCCGCCTCAATCGCCAAAYTYGCACCACKCGCTTGYGCATAATCATGGGTRGCTTTGAACTTAGCACGTCGATCATCMGCGGCGGCTTGSGTAATCATRCCGCGCTTYARACTTGCCSCGATAATCTGTTCTACGTTTTGTGTCGCACGCTGCGCACCTTCTGCATCGGTTTCTAGCAATGTTACCTGYAAATTCGCATTCAACAATGCATAGGCAATMCCAGCRCCCATTGTMCCRCCACCAATAACGGCGACATGATCAAAATTCGCAGGTTCAGCCGTCAGCCACTTTGGCGTCTTCGCCGCACGTTGGGCAAAAAAGATATGCCGCAAAGCACGTGCCTGATCAGACTCGCGTAGACGTAAAAAGGTTTYGCGTTCCTGCAACAACCCATCCTTTAGCGATGTGGTCACAGTYGCCGCAACCAAATCAATCGCCGCAAGGGGCGCATCTTGRTKGGCTGATTTCTTTGCCGCTATAGCGCGCGCGGCAGCAATTGCCGAATCGTCYGCTTGCGGCGCGGGCATGTCACAAACAGGTACAGCCAATGCCATACTGCCAATATCCAAACCAGTCGCCACCGTGATCGGATCATCCGTCAGCCCATCAATGAGCCCGATATCATGAGCAACCTGCGCCGAAATCGGTTTGCCTGTTGCGATCATATCAACCGCTTTAGCGATCCCCAAAATACGCGGCAGACGTTGCGTGCCACCCGCCCCTGGCACCACACCAAGAGTGACTTCTGGCAACCCAATTTTCACGGAAGGCTTCGCAATGCGGTAACGGCACCCAAGCGCCAGTTCACATCCACCGCCCAGTGCAACACCTGTAATCGCCGCAATCCACGGCACTTCACTGGCTTCAATCTGGTCAATAATATCAGGTAAATGCGGCGCTACTGGCGCTGCATCAAACTCACGCGCATCGCCACCTGCCGCAAAAGCACGCCCGTTACCACTCAGCACAACCCGCGTCAGTCCGTCTTGTGTCTCAACCCAATCCAGCGCCTCTTGCAAAGGCCCCAAATCTCGCTCAACCCGAATCGTCAGGTCCAGGATCAATAGGCCATTCGCGTCAAAGAAAAAGACATTGGTCTGACCAACA
>NVSA01000086.1 GCA_002401045.1 Paracoccaceae bacterium | reverse complement strand
CGGCGGGTAATTTCGCCTGCCAATTCAGCCGTTAATTCATCGCGGGCTTCTTCAAAGCTGGTGCTTTCGGCCTTTAAGATTGCGTTAATGCGGTAAAGTGCTGGGCCTAGTGAAGATTGGACAGGGCCCACAACACCAGCGTCGCTACTGCCGAAAACCACGGTCGCGGCGTCCTTGCTGACATCGTTGATTTCAATTTCACCCAAGTCTGCATCGTTAGCGCTTAGGCCGCGTTCTTTTAGCAGATCATCAAATGTTTTCGTGCCTGCATCAAGTGCGTTACGGGCGGTTTCGGCCTCGGCTTGATCCGAGAACACCAAACGCTCTACCAAACGGCGTTCTGCCTGATTGAAACGGTCGTTTTGCAATTTATAGGCTTCTTGCAAGTCGGCCTCATCTATCTCGGCTTCACTTTCCAGCATTTCAGGTGTGAGCAACACATAGGTGATTTTACGGGTTAGYGGCGCTGTATAAGTCGCYGTGTTCGTATCATATTGCGCCTGAATTTCCGTCTCATTTGGCGGCGTGATCGGGCTGTCTAAATCGCTRTCTGTTAATTCCACCCATGAAAAATCACGCTGTTCTGCGACATAGGTCAAGATTTGCAATGTTTGGCTGTCTTGTGCGCCGACACCGCTGGTAATAGCTGTATTAACCATGGTGCGCGCCGCATTTTTGCGKAGGATTTCGTCGTATTGGGTCGGGCTTAACTGACTGCGTTCGAGCACTAAATTATAGGATTCTTTGTTAAATTTACCATCTAGTCCCAAAAACGCATCTGTCGTCAAAAGTTCGGAYCGTACGGCTTCATCGCCAAGGCTAAGACCAATTTTYGCGGCTTCATTGTCGATGGCGGCGCTGGTGATCAGTTCGCTYAAGACGGCTTGTTGAACACCCAAAGCTTGGGCYTCGGGGCCTGACAGGTTRCGACCGAATTGTTGTGACACGACTTGAATGCGGTTTTGCACGGCAGCCACGTAGCTGTCGACGCTGATTTTCTCATCCCCGACTTGGGCAACGGAACGGATTGTACCAGGGCCAGATGTTGCCCCGCCAAAGCCGATCAGGCCAATAACCAAAAGACCAAAGATAACCCAAACTAGGGTCTGATTTTTCTTAGACGCGCGCATAGAGCCAAGCATTTACAGGTTCCTTTTTGAAAACATTGAAAGGTTTGTAGGTCGATGCCAACTTACTGGCAAGCGATGATGCAGGCTGGGGGACGGATTCGGTGCCTTTTAGGGCAGTTTTTTCGCGGATTGGGGGTAAAACATGGCTTGACCCCAAGCTGTATCGCCGTGATACGGGGGCCATGGCAACACCTCCTATTCTGACTCTTAGCAATATCGGCCTTAGATTTGGTCCGAACCCCTTATTTGACGCGCTTGATTTGGTTATCAACGAGGGCGCAAAGCTGTGCCTTGTCGGGCGCAACGGATCAGGTAAATCGACCTTGATGAAGGTCATGGCTGGCATTGTGGAGCCTGACACGGGCGAGCGGTTTTTAAAGCCGCGTCAATCCGTGGGATATTTGGAACAAGACCCTGATCTCAGCGGTTTTGATACCCTGCGCGATTATGCAACGTCACAACTGGATTTGGGCGATGAGTATAAGGTTGATCTGATTGCCGAAGGCATCAAGTTGAATTTGGATAGCCCACCTAACACGGCATCGGGGGGTGAGCGGCGTCGTGCGGCACTGGTTAAAATTATTTCCGAAGATCCTGATTTAATGTTGCTCGACGAGCCAACAAACCATCTGGATATTGAAGCAATTTCATGGCTGGAAAGTCATTTGAAAACAATGCGTAACGCCTTTGTACTTATCAGCCATGACCGTGCTTTCTTACGGGCTTTGACGCGGGGWATTCTATGGGTTGATCGCGGACAAACGCGGTTTCATCCCAAAGGGTTTGATGCCTTTGAAGATTGGCGTGACAAGTGTTTTGAAGACGAAGATCAGCAACGTCATAAGTTAAACCGATTRATTAAGGCTGAGGCGCGTTGGGCGGTTGAAGGTATTTCAGCGCGGCGCAAACGGAACCAAGGGCGGGTACGGCGYTTGGCTGATTTRCGGGGGCAAAARGGCGATCAGATTAAGCGTGTGGGTCAAGCGGCCATGGCGTTTGAAGCAGGGCCAAARTCTGGTAAATTGGTTATGGAAGCGCTGAAYATAACGAAAAGCTATGATAAGCCGATCATCAAAGATTTCTCGATTAAGATCACCCGTGGTGAACGGATTGCGATTGTGGGGCCAAATGGTGTGGGTAAAACCACGCTTTTGAATATGCTGACGGGGCAAATCGCGCCTGATAGCGGTACGGTTCGATTGGGAACGAACCTTGAAATCGCTCTGTTTGACCAAAACCGTGCGCAACTTGATCCCGAAGCCACGCTTTGGGACAGTTTGACCATGGATACCGAATTGGGTGTGTCAGGTAAAAACGACCAGATTATGGTGCGCGGACAACCCAAACATGTGGTGGGTTATCTGAAAGAATTCTTGTTCGATGAAGGCCAAGCCCGTGGCCCTGTTAAGGCGCTATCTGGTGGTGAAAAAGCCCGTCTTTTACTGGCGCGGATTATGGCGCGGCCAAGTAACTTTTTGATCTTGGACGAGCCGACCAATGATCTGGATATTGAAACACTGGATTTGTTGCAAGAATTGCTCGACAGCTATGATGGTACCACTGTTTTGGTCAGCCACGACCGTGATTTCATCGACCGTGTTGCAACCACAACRATTGCCATGATGGGCGACGGATCCGCCACGGTCTATGCGGGKGGTTGGTCTGATTTCCAAGCGCAGAGCAAAGAAAATGCACTCGCACCTAAGACCAARAAAACAGGGGCGAAGGCTGGCGGCAAATCTGCGCAGAGCACAGAGGTTGAAGGCCTGAGCTTTTCGCAAAAGCACCGTTTGGAAGAATTGCCTGCCATTATGGAACGCATTGAGGCGGAAATYACGAAGTTACAAGAATTTATGTCTGACCCAGAGCTGTTTACAACCGCGCCTGACAAATTTCAAAAAGCCACAGATGGGCTGATTGAACGCCAAGCAAGACTGGACGCGGCCGAAGAAGAATGGATGGARCTGGAAGCCTTGAAAGACGTTTAGTTTTTGGCTTTTGCCGCGCGGTCAAGTTTACGTTTGGCAAGGCGGCAGGTTTCTACGACGGGGCGCAATGCTTTGGTTGATCCGCGCAAGGGCAGGCGTTCCGTTTGGCCTGTKGCCAGCAAATTCACGTCGGCATAGTTGCCGCGAATGAGGTTTAGGAACATCGGCGATAGCGGTTCTTTTTCAACATAGCTCCAATCCTTTGCATCGTGRTCATAGTCGACAACGGCGGTGAAACCCAAGGCGGAAAAGTCAAAAAACAACATTTCGYGTGCGCCTAATAAGGCGATTTTTGGTTCTTGGCTCTCTTGTGGTTCCGCGATGATTTCTGCTGTGGTTTCAGTGGTAACTTCAGCCGTAATTTCGGGCAGAACGATTTCTGGTTCCTCTGTGCGTTTTGGTGTACCAATTGGATAGCCAGGACGGTAGCGAAATTCGATTTCGGCAGTCTCAGCGTGGCACATGATTTGCAAAGCGAGCCGTGCGCCATTGTCATCTGAACAGGTCAAAAGGGCCGCGATTGGGCTTTTGAGGTATTCGTTGGCAGGAATGGCTTCCCATGGATCGCATGCGTTGCGTAAATTATACAGTTCGGCCTGCGCCGCCCCTGCGATGCACATGCCCGCGAAAGCTGAAAGTAAAAACGTTTTCAAGTTAAATACCACCCCAAAATGATCTGCTTGTTGTTACAAGGTTCTGCGAAAAAACAAAGCTAAAACTTGTCTTTTGGGGCAGAAAACTTGGCAATGGCTGATCCGAATAAGAATGGTTTTTGGGGCGAAAATGGTTGGGTTTACACGTTGCGTTTTTAAAGTTTCACGCRTGGTATTGAAAACACACACAACTTATAGTGTTAAAGTTTTTGACACATACCTCATTTAGCGTAATACTCGGATGTAGAACAAAGGAATAAAAACCCTAGGGCGCGGTATTTTTGGCGTGTCTGTGTGGGGAATGAGTATTGAACACGATATATTTTAGTAAGGGGTTTTTATTCTTATAATGTTCGTCTGATCGACGATGCAATTGTATCGCAACTGTGAATATGGGGGCATCATTCTAGGCATGTTTCATGTGAGCAGTGAGAATGCCGCAAGATCAGACGTTCCGCTACTGGACTGCAGAGTCAGTAGCCAGAGAGCCCWTTTCTTCTCCCGAAAGGGCYCTCTTTTTGACTAAATATTAATTGTGGGGATTTTTGGGCTATGCGACCATTGCCCTAATCTTGCTCGCTTTTTCAAAGTGATCAAGTTTGTGGGTTTCAATCCACCAAGTTGCCATTTCCATTAACAACTGTGGATCATCATTTYTATTCGCAAAGAAKGCATMGAATGACAGGCYAACAGTATCGCCTTTTTGGGCAATTTTCTTATCGCAKACTTGGATGATTTTATCTCTGAGAGCTGTATTCAAAGCGAAGACCTAAATATCTAATTCCTCAACAAACTTGGCGTGTTCTTGGATGTATTGGAAACGTAGTTCTGGTTTTTTGCCCATSARTTGMTCSACMMGYTCSGCSGTYTCKMMCSGYKYGYCTTCRKSGATSWTRATGCGGATCAATTGGCGGGTTTTTGGGTTCATTGTGGTGTCTTTCAGGTCTTTGGCATCCATTTCGCCCAAGCCTTTAAACCGTGACACTTCGATTTTTGCGCGACCGCCCAAACCCGTTTCCATCAGGCGGTCTTTTTCGGCGTCATTCATGCAATATTCGCGCCGCGCGCCTTGGGTCAAACGGTATAGCGGCGGGCAGGCCATGTAGAGATGCCCCGCGTCGATCATCGGGCGCATTTGGGTGAAGAAAAACGTCATCAGCAGGCTGGCGATATGGGCACCGTCCACATCCGCATCGGTCATGATGATGATTTTGTCGTAGCGCAAATCTTCGATGTTGAATTTGCTGCCTAAACCGACCCCAAGAGCTTGGCATAGGTCGTTGATTTCATTGTTCGACATCATTTTATTGGATGCCGCACCAAGGACGTTCAGGATTTTACCGCGCAGGGGAAGCAGGGCTTGGATTTTACGGTCGCGTGCCATTTTGGCAGAACCACCCGCACTATCGCCTTCGACGATGAACAATTCGGTGCCGTCACGGGCGGATTGTGAACAATCGGTCAGCTTACCTGGTAGGCGCAAGCGTTTGGTCGCTGATTTACGCGCGGTTTCTTTTTCTTGACGACGGCGCAGGCGTTCTTCGGCTTTGAGCACCATATAATCAAGGATGGAACCTGCGGATTTATTGTTCGACGCCAGCCAGTTATCAAAGTGATCGCGTACCGAACTTTCGATCCATTTCTGCGCTTCAACGGATGCAAGACGGTCTTTGGTTTGACCAACAAACTTGGGTTCTGAGATGAAACAAGACACCAAAGCACAGCCGCCGCCCATGACGTCGTCGCGGGTGATCGAGGCAGCTTTTTTGTTGTTTACTAATTCGCCGTAGGCCTTGATGCCCTTAAGGATTGCAGACCAAAAACCGCTCTCATGGGTGCCGCCTTCGGGGGTGGGCACGGTGTTACAATAGGATTGCATGAAGGCATCGCGCGACGGTGTCCAGTTGATTGCCCATTCAACATTGCCGATGACTTCGGGGCCGAATTTTTCGGAAAAGATCATTTTTCCAGCAAAAGGCAGGTCGGCATAAACCATGGCCCCGTCTAGGCGCTCGGTCAAATAATCGGCCAAGCCGTTGGGGAATTTAAAGCTGTCTGTAAGCGGCGTGTCGTCGTCTTTGGCGAGACATTCAGGTGCGCATTTCCAGCGAATTTCGACGCCTGAGAATAAATAAGCCTTGGATTTAGCCATATCATACAGGCGTTTAGCTTTGAATCTTGCAGATTTTCCAAAAATATCGGGGTCGGGGTGGAAGGTGACCGTGGTGCCGCGACGGTTTTGAATCGGCCCTAGGTTTTCAATCGGGGCTTGAGGCACACCGCGTGAAAATTCCATTGCGAAAAGTTCGCGGTCACGGGCAACCTCGACGCGTACATGGTCGGATAGGGCGTTGACGACTGAGGCACCAACCCCGTGCAATCCGCCAGAGGTCTCATAGCTGTCGCCTGAAAATTTACCGCCTGCATTCAAGGTGCAAAAGATGATTTCTAATGCGGATTTACTAGGATCTTTGGGGTGGGGATCAACAGGGATACCGCGGCCATTATCGCGCACTGTGACGTGAAAATTGGCGTGGAGTTCAACCTCAATCCAATTGGCATGACCCGCAACGGCTTCGTCCATTGAGTTGTCGATGATTTCGGCAACCATATGGTGCAATGCGCGGTCATCTGTACCACCAATATACATGCCCGGGCGCAAGCGCACGTGTTCCATATCTTCGAGAACTTGGATCGAAGAGGCATCATATTTTTTTTCGGGTTTATCTTCTTTGAAAAGGTCTGTCGCGGCCATGTTTTTTGATTCTTATCTGCTCATTTTGGATCAGCATAAACCAAATTACTCGCGGGGTATAATAGAATGTCCCGAAAAGCGCAGAGCCGTTCGGGACATTGAAAGTTTTAGCCAGAAACTTAGTAAGAAACCAAGGTTACTTCAGCGGCAGTGATGCCTTGCGCGCCTGTGACTTGGGCAACGATCACACCGTCAACCAGAATGTTTGCGCCTGTGCCATCGGTAAAGTCTGTTGTGGTGACCACAGGATCAGCCGTCGCCGTTGCCGCAGCATAGCCAAGTGTCAGGCTGTCGTCAGCAGGGGTGTAGTCTGTGATGACAATGGGGCTGGTCAGACCTTCGAGGTCAATTGCGAATAAATCATCCCCCGCACCGCCAGTACCTGTACCAGATCCTTCGAAGAACAAGGCGTCATCGCCTGCACCGCCGTAAAGATCGTCGTTGCCTGCGTCGCCAACCAGAACATCATCGCCTGCGCCGCCGTAAAGGTCATCGTCGCCTTCACCACCGAAAAGGGTATCATCGAGAAAGCCGCCTGCAAGACGGTCATCGCCGTTGCCACCCAAGATGGTGTCATTGCCGTTGCCGCCATAGATGTTGTCATTGCCGTCATCACCAGAGATTTGGTCATAGCCAGCACCGCCTGAAATGGCATCATCGCCATTGCCGCCATAAAGCAGGTCGTTATTGCCGCCGCCGCCAATGATGTCATCGCCGTCACCGCCACTAATTGTATCGAGACCTTCGCGGCCAAAGATTGTGTCGTCGCCTTCGCCACCTAGGCCTGTGTCATTGCCTTCGCCAAGGTAGATTGTGTCATCGCCCGTGCCGCCTTCGACATAGTCATCGCCGTTGCCTGCCGAAATATTGTCATCGCCAGCAGCGCCAAAGATGGCTTGCGTGCCTGGGCCTGTGTGAATTTCGTCGGCTTCTTCGGTGCCCGTTACGGTGTCATAATTTTCGGCTGGTGCGGCTGAATCGTCGCCAGAGTCAATCGCTGAGATGCCAGCACCTACGAGTAAAAGTAGCAGTAATTCTAACATAATAGTCCCCAAAAATAAAAGTAACGCACAAAAAAAATCGCGCAGAATTACCTAACTTTGACATTATTTAGACTAAATGCAACTGATTCTTTTATTGTTTCTTTAATGGAAACAATGGCTTCGCGTCTAGTCTTCAATCACCAGGGATGTTTTGACCCTGATTTTATTTTCAAAGGTGCGGTGCACGGGGCATTTATCTGCGATCTCTAGCAGGCTGGTTTTTTGAGCGTCACTTAGGKKSCCGCTTAGGTGGATTGTGCGGCGAAACACATCGACCTTGCCCATGGTTGATTGGCAGGTATCGCAATCTTGGGCGTGAACTTTGTCGTGGGTGACATCTACAAACAGCTTTTCAAGCGGCCATTTTTTGCGTTGTGCGTACATGCGGATGGTCATGGATGTACAAGCGGCAAGCCCAGCGGAGAGGAATTGGTAAGGTGACATGCCCTTATCGGTGCCGCCATATGTGGTGGGTTCATCGGCCAATGTGTGGTGCAAAGGGCCTGCGGTGATGTCTTGCAAGAATCCGTTCGGGTCGGCCTCGGTGGCGCGCACGATGCCTTCGGGCGCACCAATGGGGGCTGCGGGTTGGCGGATTCCCAGATAGCGTGCAGACCATGCGGCGATGACTTCGGCAGCATATTCCGCGTCTTCTTTATTGCTGATCAGGTGGTCGGCATTATCCAGTGTGATAAAGCTTTTGGGATGTTTGGCCGCGCCAAAGATCATACTGGCGTTTTCAATGCCCACGACTTCATCGGTCGGGGCGTGCAAAACCAGCAAGGCACGTTTGAGGGTGCTGATCGCATGGGCCAGTTCGGTGCTTGAGATATCTTTGATAAAGTCTTGGGTGATGGTAAAAGGCCGCCCCGCAAGGCTGACAACAGCGGCGCCTGTGCGTTTTATTTCGGCAAGCGAGCTGCCAAAGTTTTGCACGACATGTTCGGGGTCGGCGGGGGCGCCAATGGTGACAACGGCTTTAATGCTGGGGATGTCTTTAGCGGCTTTCAGGACAGCAGCCCCGCCCAAAGAGTGACCGATCAACAGGGTTGGGGCGCTTTGATGTTTGGTTAGGTATTGGGCGGCCTGTACCAAATCTTGGACGTTGCTGGTGAAGTTTGTATTGGCAAATTCACCGCTTGAATGACCCAGACCTGTAAAGTCAAACCGCAACACAGCGATGCCCATAGAGGCAAGGCGTTGTGAGATGCGCCGCGCGGCGGGGATGTCTTTGGAGCAGGTAAAACAATGGGCGAAAATCGCTGTGGCACGCAATTGCCCGCTGGGCAGATCGAGACGCGCGGCAAG